>JBAQGU010000534.1:0-5088 GCA_049287975.1 Roseiarcus sp. | reverse complement strand
GGATTGCCTCGCCTTCCTCTCGCAGTGACGATAGATTACTTTATGTACATAAATAATATGCTCAACTCGCCGCATCCGCGCCCAGAAAAAGGCGCCTAAAGCCTTGAAAGGGCTACATGCAAAACTGAAATCGGCGCCTTGGGCGGCTCCGGGTCCCGGGCCGCCGTTCGAACGCCTTGTCGCGTCGGCCAGGCCGCGGATGGCGTCTCGACACGGGCGGGCTCTTGGCTTCAATGACTCATTTGCTGCCTCCAGAGGCCCCCATGCGCATCGCCCCGTTTCGAGCCCCGGCCGGTTCTGGCGTGGCAAACTGCATGCCCATTCGCATTTGTCCGACGGCGCGCTGAGCCCCGAGCAGGTCATCGAGGCGGCGGGCGGGCGCGCCTGGACCACCCCGATCCGGATCGACGAATTCGCCGCGGGTTAAAGCCCGAGCGCGCCCTTGCGCCGGGGCCGTTCCGCCCATAAATCGTTCGCTTGCCGCCAAGGGCCGGAGAGAAGAGCGATATGAGCGAAAGCGCCGGGCCGGGATGGCACGCGACGACGATTCTGATGGTGCGCAAAGGCAATAGGGTCGTCCTCGGCGGCGACGGGCAGGTGAGCGTCGGCCAGACCATCATGAAGGGCAACGCCCGCAAGTTGCGCCGGCTCGCCAAGGGCGAGGTGATCGCGGGCTTCGCCGGGTCTACCGCCGACGCGCTGACCCTGTTCGAACGGCTCGAGTCCAAGCTCGAACAATATCCCGGCCAGTTGCCGCGCGCCTGCGTCGAGCTCGGCAAGGACTGGCGCATGGACCGGTATCTGAGGCGCCTCGAGGCGATGCTGCTGGTCGCCGACAGAAGCGTCGGCTTCGTGCTCAGCGGCTCCGGCGACGTGCTCGAGCCCGAGGGCGACACGCAGGGCTCGGCCACCGCGATCGGCTCCGGCGGCAATTACGCGCTCGCCGCGGCGCGCGCGCTGCTCCCGATGGAACTGGACGCCGAGGAGATCGTTCGCCGGGCGATGCGAATCGCGGCCGAGATCTGCGTCTACACCAATACGAATCTCGTGCTCGAAAGCCTCTGATGACCGATTTTTCCCCACGCGAGATCGTTTCCGAACTCGATCGCTTCATCGTGGGCCAGAAGGACGCCAAGCGGGCGGTGGCGATCGCGCTGCGCAACCGCTGGCGCCGGCTGCGGCTGACTTCCCCGATGCGCGAGGAGGTGATGCCGAAGAACATATTGATGATCGGCCCGACCGGCTGCGGCAAGACCGAGATCGCGCGCCGGCTCGCCAAGCTCGCGGGCGCGCCATTCCTGAAGGTGGAGGCGACCAAGTTCACCGAGGTCGGCTACGTCGGGCGGGACGTCGAGCAGATCGTCCGGGATCTCATGGAAATCGGGATCTCCCTGGTCAAGCAGCGCAAGCGCCGCGACATCGAGGCCAAGGCGGAACTCGCCGCCGAGGAACGCGTGCTCGACGCCCTGGTCGGTGCGAGCTCCTCCGCCGCGACCCGCGAGACGTTCCGCAAGAAATTGCGGGCCGGCGAACTCGGCGACAAGGAGATCGAAATCGAGCTGCCGCAAGGATCGAGCGGCATGCCGATGTTCGAGCTCCCCAACATGCCCGGCGCCACGGTCGGCGCGATCAACCTCTCCGACCTGCTCGGCAAGGGGTTTGGGCCGCGCACCAAGCCAAAACGCGTCACCGTCACCGACGCGCGCGAACCGCTGATCGCCGCCGAGGCCGAGAAAATGCTCGATCAGGACCAGGTGGTGCGCGAGGCGCTCGCCGAGGTCGAGAGCAACGGCATCGTGTTTCTCGACGAACTCGACAAGATCTGCGCGCGCGAGGGCCGCGGCGGCGCCGACGTCTCCCGCGAGGGTGTGCAGCGCGACCTCTTGCCGCTGATCGAAGGCACGACCGTCCCGACCAAGCACGGCGCGGTCAAGACCGACCATATCCTGTTCATCGCCTCCGGCGCCTTTCACGTCGCCCGTCCGTCCGACCTCTTGCCCGAATTGCAGGGCCGGCTGCCGATCCGCGTCGAACTCGCCTCGCTCACCGAGGATGATTTTCGCAGGATCCTGACCGACACCGAGGCGAGCCTGATCAAGCAATACGAAGCGCTGATGCTCGCCGAGGGCGTGCGGCTGACCTTCACCGACGACGCGATCCTCGCGATCGCCCGCATCGCCGCCAAGGTCAATTCCAGCGTCGAGAACATCGGCGCCCGGCGCCTGCAGACGGTGATGGAGCGCGTGCTCGACGAGGTGAGCTTCACCGCTCCCGACCGCGCCGGCGAAGCCATCGAAGTCGACGCGGCCTATGTCGAGGGGCACGTGGGGGATCTCGCGGACAACGCGGATTTGAGCCGCTTCATCTTGTGAGGGATGCGGCCCTTCGGCGGCGTGTGAGACGACCTTGGAGGGTTCCGGAAGCGGCGTGCGCCCCACGCAAATGCGGCGATCGTCCACCGCACCCCGCACATATTCCGGCGTGCGGATTTGCTGTGGCGAGGGCGTGAGCAAGCCGAATGGCGACGATCTTTTCGCCGCGGCCGGGATAAAATGGCAAATGCGCCGGGAACTTTGCCCTAAATTTATTGGAATAAATGAAGTAACGAACAATTGAAGGGTACGCTAGCTTGCTGAAGGTCGCGGACAAGCACGGGAAGAGAATGCAGCTCTCTATCGTTCTTCCCTGACGGTCCGTCCACCACCCGCCGTTACGGCGTCGCCGAAAAAAACGACCAAAGACAATGGGGTTGAGCGGCGAACTGGGCAAAGAGGGGGTTGCGTTTGCAAGGGGCTCGCTTTTCGCTGATCACCTTGGGAATTTTTGCGTTCGGGGCATCTTCGGCCCTGGCCCAAAACGCACCCGCCGCCCCGGCGGGCTCCAGCGCAACTGTCGTGCTTCCCACGATCGACGTGTTCTCCCTGACACCGCTTTCCGGCGCCGGGCTATCCGGCACCGGCGTCGACGTGAACAAGGTTCCGGCTGCAGTTACCGTAATCGACTCCAAGGAAATCGAGCGCGAGGAGTCGCCGAGCATCGTCAAATCCCTCGCGCAATATACGCCCAGCGTCGACGTGCAAGATGTCGCGGGCAATCCCTTCCAGCCCGACGTCTTTTTCCGCGGCTTCGACGCCTCGCCGGTCTCGGGCACGCCGCAAGGCCTCGCCGTCTACCAGAACGGCGTCCGCATCAACGAAGCGTTCGGCGACACCGTGAATTGGGATTTGATTCCGACCGTCGCCGTCAGAACGATGGACGTCATCAGCAACAACCCCGCCTTCGGCCTCAACGCGCTCGGCGGCGCGATCTCGATGCAGATGAAGGACGGGTTCACCTGGCAGGGAACGTCGATCGATGTGATGGGCGGCTCCTATGGCCGCGAGCAGGTCTCGCTGCAATGGGGCAAGGTGGTCGGTCCCTGGGCCGCCTATATCGCGATCGAGGGCGCCCACGACGACGGCTATCGCCAGTTCGGGGCCTCGGACATCCGCCGGCTCTATGGCGACATCGGCTACAGGAACGACGGCAGCGAATTTCACATCAACGTCGGCGCCGCCGATAATTTTTTTGGCGCGGCCGCCACATCGCCGATTGAACTGTTGGAGCAGAGCTGGAGCAACGTCTACACGACGCCGCAGACCTCGACCAACCAGGTGGGTTACGTCAACGCCACCGCCGACGTGCACGTCACGCCGACCTGGAGCCTGCAGGGCACCGCGCACGTGCGCAGTTTCTATCAATCGACGCAGGACGGCAATCCGACCGATGTGCAGCCTTGCGACCCGTCCCAGGGCGGCGCGGCCGGGTTCCTCTGCTTCAACGACCCGGTCACTCCCGCCAACGGGCTCAACGGACAACAACTCGTCAATAACTTTCCGGCCGGCGCGACCCTCGGCGAGATCGACTACACGCACACGCAGACGACGAGCACCGGCGCGACCTTGCAAGGGACCAACACCGACAAGCTGTTCGGCCACGATAATCATTTCGTCGTCGGCGCGAGCTTCGACTATGGCGTCACGAATTTCGGCGCGAGCGCACAGCTCGGAATCATCCAACCCGATTACGTCGTCGCCGGCAACGGGGTCTATCTCGGACCGTCGGGCAACCCGGTGTCGGACGGCCCGGTCGCGCTCCGCACGACCAACGCCTATACTGGCCTCTACGCGATCGACGCCTTCGACGTGACGAGCAAGTTGACGCTCTCCGCCGGCGGCCGATTCAATCTCGCCGACATCCGATTGCAGGACCAGATCGGCACGGCGCTGAACGGCGGCGGCGACTTTTGGCACTTCAATCCGTTGATCGGCGGAACCTACAAGATCACCCCCGAGGTCTCGGCCTACGCCGGCTTTTCCGAGGCCAATCGCGCGCCGACGCCGCTGGAGCAAGGCTGCGCCGATCCGGCACATCCCTGCATTCTCGCGTCCTTCCTGGTCGCCGATCCCGCGCTCAAGCAGGTCGTCGCCCAGACCATCGAGGCGGGCCTGCGCGGGTCGCATTCGCTCGGCGAAGCCGGACAGGTCGGCTGGCAGCTCGGCGTCTGGCGCACCGATACGAGCAACGACATTTTCAATGTTCCCGACCCGGTCCAGCCGGGGTTCGGCTATTTCCAGAACGTCGGGTCGACGCGCCGGCAAGGCGTAGAGGCGGAGGTTTCCTACAAACGAGACAATTTCTCGTTGAAAGCGAGCTATGCCTATATCGACGCTCGTTTCCTCGGAACCTTCCAGCTCGGTTCCAATTCGCCTTTCGCCGACGCCAACGGCAATATCCAGGTCGTACCCGGCGATCAGATTCCGATGACCCCCCATAATCGCGTCAAGTTCTCGGCCGACTGGTACGTCACACCAGCGTTCACGCTCGGCGCGGACGTCAATATTGTCGGCTCCCAATTCTACAACGGCGATGCTTCCAACCAATTTCCGCAGCTCCCCGCCTATTGGGTCGCCAACGCTTACGGTTCCTATCAGGTGACGAAGAATCTCCAGGTCTACGCGAAGGTCGATAACGTCTTCGACAACCATTACTATACTTACGGGACCTTCTTCGACACAACTGCCGTGCCGAACTTCGCCAATGGCGGCA
>JBAQGU010000533.1:0-2301 GCA_049287975.1 Roseiarcus sp. | reverse complement strand
CTCTTGGGCGGCCTCGCCCGCGACGCGGAGATCGCCTATGGGCAGGTTGAGAGCGAGATGCTGCGCAAGCGAATCGAGATCCTCGAGAAGGAGCTCGAGCGAGCCTCCGAGCGGCGCTGAGTTCAGCGGGTCGGACGGGGGCTCTTGCAGCGGCGGGGCGGGCGTCAGGCCATGGAAATGAACGGGACGCGCGCGCCGATGACCGCCCTGTGGGAAGCGCCACAGCGCGGTGGTCAGCAACCGGTTATCCAGCACCCATGAAAGGGCTGAGCGAGAGATCGAAGTGTCTTCGCCTTTGTGATGGAGGGGCCGTAATGCTCACGAAAACTTCAGTGTCGAACACCTCTTCTTCCACGGTGGCTGGAAGCCGCTTCCAGACTAGACCGTTCGATGAGCGCGACGTCCGGGAGACGCACAGTTCTCGGGTATGGCGCGAGGAACTCACGAGAATGCTGGAAGCAAACCTGCGCCGCTCAACGCACGCTTCCAGCGCTTCGGCGCTTCGTCACCTTTAGCTCGGGGGTAGGGACCTTCACTCCTCCCTCTCGATCCGGCGCTGCGGCAGCCTTTGCCGCGACCGTCGGTCGCGGCTGGTGACTTGACCCCTCTGTTTCAACGCAATCCGTGCGTGATCTGCCTAATGTCAGCGTCGCTGCGCACTCAGGGTTTTGCTGCGGCGGGAGAGCGCGGCGTCGTCGGGGGCGTGAAATTGCCTCCATGTTGCATCTGGAGACACGTCAACAATTCCACGTAGCTGAATTGCATCCCTGGCGTCGAGGCGCAATTGCTCTTGTCAGCCGCGGTGTATTTTTTACCCCAGTCACGTCGAAGCTCATCCCGCGCCGAAGTCTCGTCGCCGACGCACCCCCGCATCGCGGTCACGCGATCCTCCGGGAGGGAATCGACCTTGGCGCTCTCACAAATCTTATTGATATCCGCTTGCGGGATTGACGATCCGAGCGCGGCCAACAGAAACATCACCAGCATCGCCTTCCTTCCCAGAAAAGATAAGAACTTCCGTCCGCCCCGCCTAAGTTATTGTCAATCGAATCAGTGGGTTTTCGTGATACCCACCTGACGCGCGAAGCAAACTTGAACGCGACGAATTGGGCTACGTTACGCCCCAATTCCCGAATGGTCACTTGGGCATGTGGCGAGCCATTATATCGTCACCGATCTGTTCTATTATCGCTGGAGAAGCGGGTGCTCCAACTAACGGTTGCGATCATGTCGCATTTTGCCCCCAGACCTTCCGCTCGGACGGCGCGCCGGCGCCGGCGGCGCGCCGCGCCTTCCCGGTCGGCGCGAGCCCGTTTTGCCGGCCTATCGGAACGGGCTTGCGCAAAAGCGAGATTCTTTCCGCATTTTGTGCGTTTTCAAGGCTTTGCAAGGCGGAAAATTTCCGTCTCGGTCGTGACGCCGGCGACGGCCGGAAACAACGACGGTTCCGACCGTCGCGAGACCCGACCCTTTCTCGCTTCGCCACGTGCGGGCGAGCGCGGGCCGCTGCGCAAGGCTCGTCCACGCGATCTGAACGCTGTCGTCGTAGGTCATGCGCCGGCTCCGCGACCCGCGAGAGGAATCGGGTCGATCAAAAAACGATAGCACGGGTTCGTTTTCTCAGAAAGAACTTTTTCGGATTTACCCATGAGGGCACGAAATGCGGGATCATGCGATCCGTATCACCGAGGCTTGAGTTGAACTGCATCCGCGCCGCTCTTGCTCGTCTGAACGCGTGACTGCATTCTGCTGCGGCAACCCTAACTGATCTGATTCTGTCCAACATCCCAGGCGGCAAAACCCCGGGCCCGCGCGCACCGCCTCATAGATGGCTTCCAGTTCGGCGGCCGTGACGCAGATCGGCTTCTCGGCCGCGACGCGCTTGCCGGCGCGGGCCGCCGCGACGATATGGTCGCTGTGGCGATCGGGCAGGGTGCAGACGCTGACGATGTCCGCGCCGGATTCGGCGATGAACCGCTCATAGTCGTCGAAAATGCGCAACTCGGGACCGCAGGCGGCGAGGATGGCGGCGCGGTCGCCCTCTACATGGTCGGAATAGGCCGCCACCAAGTCGACGCCGTCGATGCGGCGATACTCGCCGGCGTGGCACGACGCCGCCATGCCGAAGCCAGCGACGGCGCCTTTCAACGGGGCCACGGCGTGCGACATCGGCGTTCTCGCGAGCTCTGGGCAGAAACCCGGGCGTCACGCTTTCAGCGCGCCCTCCATCAGCCCTTTGAAGAATAGCTTTTGGGCGAAGCTGAAGGCGACGATGCCCGGCGCGACCACGATCATGTAAAC
>JBAQGU010000532.1:0-5181 GCA_049287975.1 Roseiarcus sp. | reverse complement strand
CGCCAATGACCCCTTCGGCGATATTGGTATAGTGCGAACGCCTTCCACATTCGTGTCGGTCCTTCAACGATTTTCCGACGAAAATGTTCTTTGCGACAAAGCGACCAAAAAGCCTCCATCCTGGCAGCGGACGACGAAAACACATAACCCAAGCTTCATCCAAGCCGCTCAATCGCTCTATATCGGGTTTCCGCTTATTAGGATCCCCTACCAAGCTTACGCGAACATAGTGACCGGCATTGAAAATGCCAATCTGGACCCTCGCCCCAACATCCGGGAAGCCTGTATGGAGATGGCGTCCCTCGAAAATCTCCAATATCGCCGCCGGAACGAAAACCGCTCGGAGAGTCCCGAGTGGAGGAGCAGGCGTTTCCAGACGTAGCAATCCGAGTGGATTTAGGCGTCCATCCCATACAGCTACAGTCTCACTTATGGACTCGTATGTCAATAAAGGACTCGACTTTTGATCGTCGATATGATGAATGGATTCTGACGCGGCACGAGAAGCGGTGTCGGGGGTGACGGCCCGACACCTAACTTCGTCCGATCCTGCGCGACAAGCCGCACGCAGGCGGTTTGCCTAACCAAGCCAATGGAATAAACCCCATTAGCGGCTACCGGTCAAGCTCGGCTCTTACGATGGAGACTAAGCTAATGCCCTTTCCCGCTCAAGACTGGCGTCCGTTTACAAAAGCCGGCGTCGAATTGCTCAATCCTAAGCAAAACGGCGTCTATGGTATTTCCGCGCTGACGCGTGGATATACGTCGGACGCGGGGACATCCGTACGCGCCTGCTCGATCATCTCGGCGGCGGGAATCCAAATATCACCAAGGAGCGGCCGACTCACTACGTGGCCGAAGTCACTACTAACGATGTATCGCGAGAAGCGGCGCTGATCGCTGAACTACAACCGTTGGCAAACAAAAAAGTTGGTTAGTGCAGTCCGGAGCCTGTCCCGTCAAATCGACCGCTGATCCTATCGAAGAAATAATCTCGGTCGTTAACGGACAGTCGAACAAATATCCAGCCGACGCTTATCTCAACGCGCTGGCCGGATAAGCTATCCTCGATAAGGGTGTTGCGCACCACGCCGGGCGCATTCATAAATTCTAGAATTCGCCCAGCTCCCGATCGCGCCCAATCTCCTAGAGATTGAAGCGATCCTGCGGCCCTCACAATAGGCAGTCGTCCGCGCTCGCGGCTTGGAAAGCGGATTATCCGGGCGACGTGTGGTTTGGTCTCCATTGCACTCCAACGCGATCAGTGGTGACCAAGTTCCACGTTCTATTGATATGCTTTAACGCATAGCTAATTTCTGAAAATCAGCTACTTGCGTCCAGGGGATAATCCCGCTTGGCGGCCTTCGGGAATGCAGGCAAGGTCCTCGGCGCGGGACAATAATCCGCGCGCGCAGATGCTGCGTCGCCCCCGAGGGAAATTTACGCTTCTCGCCCTCATTCGTTAAAGGGCAGTAAAACACGTTTTTGTGCGGGTATCGCGCGCCACCTCGTGTCCCCACGGCTGGATCCCCGCGTTCGCCGGGCTGACACATACTGGCTTGGTCAGTCGAAGAGCCGTCTCCTCAGCTACAAACCGCGATCGTCCGCCGCCCACGCCCTTCCCTCAATGGCAGGCCTCCCAGCGATTGGGAGGGCGGCCGCGGGAGCACGGGGGCAGCCAAGCGCTGCGGCGGTTTATAAGCGGTTCGGCGCCGCTCCGGCCCAGTCGTGCGCTCGCGATCGAGAATTGTATCCCTGCCGGAGACGTGTATCGTAGCCGTTCACGGGAATGTGTTCCTGCAAGGAGAGGTCTGAAAATGTCTAACGAAGCGGCTGATCCATCGCCTATTTCCCGTCGTGGCGTTCTGTTCGGCACGGCCGCGCTCGCGACGGCGGCGACCTCCCTGCCCGTCGGTCTGGGCGACATCCCGGGGTTCCCCATTTGCACGGCCTCGGTCGCGACGGCGGCGCCGCTGCCACGGGCCGGGGCGGCGGCGGCTCCGGCCAAATATCGCCGGTGGAGCATCTCCGACCCCGCTTTTCCCCCGCGCGTTCTCGACAGTTACAAGAAGGCGATCCGCGCCATGCTGGCGCTGCCGCCCACCGATCCGCGCAACTGGTATCGCCACATGCTCATCCATGCGCTCGATTGCCCGCACGCCAATTGGTGGTTCTTGCCCTGGCATCGCGGCTATCTCGGCTGGTTCGAGCGGATTTGCCGCGATTTGAGCGGCGACCCGCAATTCGCGTTGCCTTATTGGGACTGGACCAAGGAGCCGCGTGTACCCAAGCAGATGTTCGAGGATGTCCTCAACCCGAACGACCCCGCCTACATCAAGGCAGGCACGGAGTTCAGGGCGAAATTCACGGACCCTGTCGCCAAGGCCAGCTATTGGAGCCTCGTCAGAAATCCGGACGGCAGCCAAGGACCGTCGCCGCAGTTTGTTGCATTGCTCCAGCGATTCGTTCGGTTTCCACAGGATCTGTGGTTCGACATGCTCGACAGTCCGATGGGGCCGCAGTGGTTCGACCAGCCAAACGCACGCGGCCTGACGGCCGCGCTACCGGACCTGACCATTCCAGGGGCGCCGGCCGACCAACAGGCGGTTCTCGTCGCGATCTCGAGCCAGACGATCCAAGACGCGCTGGCGCCGCGAGACTTTGTCGCCTTTGGGGGCGCGAGGTCGAATGGCCACAGCTCCCCATCAGGGTCCAGCGTCCTGGAGGGCCAGCCGCACAACCTGGTTCACAGCTGCGTGGGCGGCGCGTTCAATGGCGGCGGCGGCTTCATGTCGGCGAATTTGTCGCCCGTTGATCCGATCTTCTTTCTGCATCATGCGAACGTCGACCGCCTCTGGGACGTTTGGACACGCAAGCAACTGGCGCTCAACCTTCCGATTCTCCCCGACGGCTACCTCGTCAAGCCCGGACAGCCGCCAGGCCAGCCCGGACAGCCGCCAGGCCAGCCCGGACGGCCGCCAGGCCCGGATTCGGACTTCGCCCGATGGGCGGGCGAACCCTTCATGTTTTATATCGATGCGAAGGGAAATCCGGTTCCACAAAACACGGCCGGAGCCTATGCCGCGATAGGCGACTTCGACTATGACTACTCGCCCGGAACAGGGGAGCAAGTCGTGCCGGGCACTACGGCGCCCTTGCTCCTCTCGCAGTTGCTCGAGAAGCCGCTGCAAGCGGATCTCAACGCTCGGAGCCTTGCGGGCATGAACGCGGCCGAAGCTTCGGTGAGGCTGCCATTGGCCCTGTTACAGCAACAAACCGAACCGCATCAGCCGAAGCTGTTCGCAACCGTCACGCTCAACCTGCCGCAGCGCGGGCATCAGGATTTCAACGTCTTCGTCGACCGGGGCGACGGATCGTCGCAGTTCGTTGCGACGCTCTCCATGTTCGGGCACCACGTCATGCAGGGCCCCGTTACGTTCACGGTGCCGTTGACCGCTGCTCTGGAATCCGTGCAATCCAGGGCAATGGCCGGCGGCGGCAGCCCCACGCTGCAATTTCGAGTCGTGCCGCGAGCCAGGGGCGCCGCCGAGGGGAGGGCCGCGCATTTGCATGCCACGGTCGGGGCGGGCAGCGCCGGCGAAGTCACCAATATTTCAGTCCAGCAGCTCTGACCGCGCACTGCGCTCGACCGATGCGATGGCGCTCGATCTGCCTCGCCGGCATGCTCCTGATCGCCGGATGCACAGCGGAGCCGTCGAAGTGGATCATGCTCCTGATCCCCGGATGCAAAGTGGAGCCGTCGAAGCTGCTCATGCTCCTGATCGCCGGATGCGAAAAGGAGCCGTCGAAGTTGCTCGTGCTCACGCCATCGAGAGCGGCCGACCCGCACGAGGCGATCTGGCTCGAGGTGACGGTCGGACCCCTGCCGCGCGGCTCGCGACTGAGCGTCACCGACGAGGATGGCAAGCTGGTGGGGACGATAATCCCCTTCGGCGCGACGGTTGGTCAGACATCGCTGGACTATACGCTGCCGCTCCCGAAGAGCGACGCTTCGGGCGGGCCCGTCCGGCTGAGGATGGAAATGCTGAAGCCGGGCGACGCCTCCCGTCCGCCGACGCCGAGCGAAGTGCTCGGCGTCCAATTGGTCTACGTGCCGGTCAGCGACTGAGGCGAAGCGCAATAATTACCGAATCGACCGGACGGAGATGCCTCTCCCGTCATTGCGAGGAGCTCTTGCGACGAAGCAAATCCAGGGCCGCGTGATGCGGCCCCTGGATTGCTTCGCTGCGTTCGCAATGACGGCTGGGGAGTTGGCGCGTTTATTTCTGGGCGTCGCCTGATGTCCAGCAGCGACGGCCCGTGTAGCCAGCGCAGCGCTTGCCGCATCATGCTGAGCTGCGATCATCCGCCCGGTCCCAAGGCCGCTGGCGCACCGCGCCAAGGCTGGATGTGCAAGCTCCTTGCGGCTAGGCGAACTCTTGACAAATCGCGTGCGCCTTCATACTATACAGTATTACTGAATATCGGAGTTCCCATGCCTGCCCTTCGCGCCTCCTACACGATAGCCCCGGAGGTGCTCCGCAAGTTCAATGAACTGGTCCCCGCGGGCGAGCGAAGTCAGGTCATCGAAGGTTTCATGAAGCGTGCACTCGTCGAGCGCCGCCGGCAGTTCGAAGCGTTGGCCGAGGAATTTGAGACTCATCCGGACTTCGCCGAAGCGCGAGCCGACGGCGCGGCGTTCGACGTCACGATCGGCGACGGGCTCGACGACTGACGATGTCGATCGAGCGCGGCGATATTTACCGGGTAAATCTCGAACCAACCCTCGGCGGCGAGCAACAGGGCAAGGCGCGCCCGTGCGTGGTCCTATCCCTGGGCGAGTTCAACTCAAAGCTCCGAACGATCGGCGTCGTTCCCCTGTCCTCCTCGCCGCGTCCGCTGCCCCCGATCATCGTCTCGGTGCCCTCGGCGGGCTTGTCGACCTCGACGGCGCTGTGCGGACAATTGCGTACGATCGACAAGCAGCGACTCCTGGGCGGGCCCCGAGGGCGATTGTCGGCGGCCGACCTCATCGCGGTCGAGCGCGGAGTCGCTCGGTTCTACGGGTTATGACGGGCTCGCAGACTGCTGACAGAATCTGGCAGCAGGCTGGGCTAAGCTGCTCCCCGTTCCCAAACCCCGGAGCCAGTCATGCCCGACATTGCCTTCATTCTCCTGTAC
>JBAQGU010000531.1:0-4236 GCA_049287975.1 Roseiarcus sp. | reverse complement strand
TGATCAACCGGGAACATGGGTGACACTATGGACCGGGAACATGGGTGACAGTTTTCCCGCTCTGTTCCGCTTTGCGGCGGCCCGGCCGGGCCGCCGCAAAGCGGCGCAATTTTTTTGTCCGTCGGTCGATGACGCCGAGGTCGACGTCGCAGAACCGAAGCAGCCAGTCGCCATCGGCCGTCTCAACAATGCCGATGGGCTCGCCGGCGAGCGCCTCGCTGACGAATACGAGATCGCCGCCCCACTTGATCTCGCCGGTGGGACGGACCCGGCGCACGGCGTGCTCGGCGTCATACCACGGCTCCTCGAGGCGTTCGGGGAACGGCCGCGTGGACGGTCGATAGCGGCTGACCGGGGTCTCCTGGCCGAGCGCCTCGTGTGGCCGGAATTCGTTGAAGAACGGAATGAACTCATCGAAGCGGGCCTGTTGCTCGCTGCGGGTCTCGGCGGGCGGTCGAGCGGTGTGCTTCTGCAGGGTTCCATGCATGCGCTCATGGCGAGCGTTCTGCTGCGGCGCGCCGGGGTCGATCCGCTCCAGACCGATGCCAAGCTTCAGCCACCACACCGAGAGCTGGCTCAAGCCGGCGGGCCCGATGCTGGCGAAGGGCGGTCCATTGTCCATTCGCATTCGCAACGGCAGGCCACGTTCGCGAAACAGCTGCTCGCAAGCCGGGCGCACGCCCGCCAGCGTCGGGGCGACGATGCGGCAGGCGAGCACATAGCGGCTGACCGCATCGCTGACCGTCAAGGGATCGCAACGCTGTCCGTCCCGCGTGCGGAACCATCCCTTGAAGTCGATGCACCACAGATCGTTCGGAAGCCGCGCCTCGGCGAACGGTTGGGTGACGGGCACAGCCCGGCGGCGGCGTCGTCTTGCCTCGCTCAATCCTTCCCGGCGCAAAAGGTCGCCGATCGTCGAGGCCGCCGGCCAGGCGAAATCGGGGCAATCGCGTTCCAACACCTGCTTCAATTTGCGAGGACCGAGAAGCGGATGTTTCTGCCGCAGCGCGATCACCGCGGCCCCGATTTCCGCCCCCATCGTGTGGCCGAGCTCGTGGCGCGCTCGCGACACATCGACCAGGCCGTCCCAGCCGAAAGCCAAGTAGCGCTCGCGCCACTTGTAGCCCGTCTTGCGGCTGATCCCGTGCGCCTCGCAAAGCGCCGTCATCGGAAGAAGCCCCCGCTTCCAAGCGACAATGAACTCGGTCCTCTCATCCATCACGCACGTCTCTTTCCAAGCCATCGGCAGGGTCCTCCTTGCCGACCAGTGAGACATGTCACCTATGTAGACGGTCTAAACTGTTACCCATGTAGCCGGTCTGGACCTACCGCGACCCTCACCCCAGCCCTCTCCGGCGAAGAGCGGGAGAGGGGGAGATTACGGCCTTCACTGGTAGCCGAGCATCCGCGGCAGCCACATCGTCAACGCGGGGACGAACGCGATTACGAGCAGGCACGCCAGCAGCAATCCGAGATAGCCCAGCATCGGCTTGACCGTGACCTCGATCGGGACCTCGCCGATCAGGCAGGCCCCATAGAGGCCGAGCCCGAGCGGGGGCGCGAAAAGGCCGATGCCCATCGCGATGACCAGCACCACGCCGTAGTGCAGGCCGCCGATGCCGATGTCCATCGCGACGGGCAGTAGCAAGGGCGCGAAGATGATCAGCGCCGCCGCGCCCTCCAGCACCGAACCCATCACGATCAGGATCAGGATCGAGAGCGGCAGGAACAGCCACGCGCCGCCCGCGTGCGAAAGCGCGATCATCGCTTGCGCCAGCGCCTGTGGAATCTGCTGCAGGGTCAGCACGAACGAGAGCGACTGCGCCGCGGCGACGATGAACAGCACCAGTCCCGCGCGGGTGGCCGCCTGGACGAAACTGCGCGCCGCGGCGCGCGGTCCCAACTCGCGGAACGCCAGCCCGCCAACCACCAGCGCGTAAAAGGCGGCGAATGAGGAAATCTCGGTCGCGGTCGCGATTCCAGATCGGAAGCCGCCAAAGATGATCGCCAGCAGCCCCAATGTGACCGCCGCGCCGCCCCAGAGTTTGGCGAGCGGCGTCTTGGCCTGACCCACGGCCTCAGGAAACCGGGCGTCGCCGCCGAACAGGATCGCCACCGCTATCAGCGCGAGCGCCATCAATCCCGCCGGCAACAATCCCGCCATGAAGAGACCGCCGATCGACAGGTTGGCGACGAAGCCGAGAATGATCAGATTGATGCACGGCGGAATCGTCTCCGCCATCACTGCCGAGGCCGCCAGCAATGCAACGGCGCCGCCGGGATTCTGTCGCGCGCGCCGGGCCGCCGGAATCAGCACCGAGCCCACCGCGGCGACGTCGGCCATCTTCGAGCCGGAAATGCCCGAGAAGATCACCATCGACAAAACCATGACGACGTTGAGCCCTCCGCGCGCGCGCCCGACGAGGCGCTCCAACAGCGCGATGAGACGGACGGACATGCCGTTCGCCTCCATCAGATAGCCGACCAGGATGAAGAAGGGGATCGCGAGCAGCACGAACGTGTCGATGCCGCGCGCCATCTGCTGAGCGAAGATCAGGCCAGGCAGCATGCCTCCCAGCCAGATGAAGATCAGCGCGGTGAACGCCAAGGCGAAGCCGATCGGCACGCCGCCGATTACGCAGCCGACGAACGCCGCGAGCATGGGCGGCCCCGAGGGCGACGTCACGCCAGCGGCGAGCCAACTCCAGGCCCAGCCCGCGGCGGCCAGCGCGAGTGCGATTGCGAGGGCCGCCGCCAAGTCGCGGACGTTGCGACCCACTACCCGAGCGAGCGCGAAAACCGTCATGCAGACGGCGCCCGCGCCCATCGGATAGAACGTCAGTTCGAGGGGTAGGCCCGAGCCCGTCGTCTGGCCTGTCGTAAAGCGCCCGAGCGCGATCGCATACCACGCCGTCGAGCCGGCGGTGACGAGCACGACCAGCGCCGCCAGAGCCTCCACGCGCTCGCGCATTCGCGGTCCGAGCTTCTGCACGAAAAACGCGACGCCGATGTTTTCGTTGCGCGCGAGAGCGCCCGCCGCGCCGAAGAAGCTCAGCGCCACCATCAGCCCGCGGGCGACGTCGTCGGACCACTCGATCGGAGCCGTCAGCACATAGCGGTAGAACACCGAAAGCAGCACCACGCAGAGATCCGCCGCGAGCAAGAGCGCCGCTACCGCGTCCACCAGGCTCAGCAACAGCGCCAGCGCGCCCTCGGCCGCGCTGCGGGGAAGCGTCGCATCGCGATCCGGGCCGGGCTCCCCTTGCCGCGCAGTCCCGACGAAGTTCAAGTTTCAAGCCTTCGTGCTGCGGATGATGTCGATGATCGGCTTGGCTTCGGGATGCGCCCGGATGAATGCATCGGTCTGCGGCAGCACGCGCTCCCGGAACGGCTCGCGGTCCACGGCGATGATGGTGACGCCTTTTTGCTTCAGCGCCTCCAGAGCTTCCTTTTCGGCTTCGAGGCCGCGAGTCCGCGTCGCCGCTGCGGCCTTGGCGGCCGCGGCGAGGAACGAGTCGCGTAAGGGCGCGGCCATGCGCGCCAGCGTCGCGCCGCTGCAGAATACGCCAAGCGCCGAGAAATTGTGTTGGGTCAGCGAGTAGAATTTGGCCGTCTCGTAGAATTTGCTGGCGAGGATCGTGGGCGGATCATGTTCGAGCCCGTCCAAAACCCCCGCCTGGAGCGCGGTATAAATTTCGCCGAAAGCGAGCGGGGTCGCGGCTGCACCCATCAGGCGAAGGCACTCGGTGATGATCTTGTTGGGAAGGGTGCGGATTCGTTTTCCCGCGAGATCGGACGGCGTATTGATCTGCGTCTTGCACAAGACGCTGCGCGCGCCGAAATTATAGGCCCAGCCGATGATCTGCGTGTTGGCGCCGGTTCGAAGCGCCGTCTCGAACGGCTTGGCAGCGCCCGCATCGAGCGCTTTGGTCTGCTGCGGGAAGCTCTCGAAGAGATAGCCGAGGTCCAGCAGGCCGATCAGCGGCACGACATTCGCCCAGATCGAAGTTCCCGTGACCATAAGATCGATGACCCCGAGGCTGACGGAATTGACGACATCGATCTCCTGACCCAACTGATTGTTGGGAAAGAACTGGACGTTGATCTGGTCGGCCAGCCCGTCCGCGGCCAATTGTTTGACGAGGTTGTCGTAATAGACCCTGCCGTTGGCGTATTTCGGATCGTCGGGCAGCGACGACGATAGGCGGAGCGTCATCGGCGCGGCGCGCGCGGCGC
>JBAQGU010000530.1:0-6715 GCA_049287975.1 Roseiarcus sp. | reverse complement strand
GCTTCCACCATTCGCCTTTGGCGAAATCGTCGCGCGGCGAGGAGATCTTCCAGCCCTTGATTTCCTTGTATTGCGCCGGAACGATCGCCGCCGGACGCACATAATTCGGGCCAATCACAAAGCAGCCCACCAACGGCGCCGAGGCGCCGACCGCCGCGAAGCCCCCCCAACCCGCAAGACGCGAAATTACGTTCCAGCGACGCGCGCCGGCGCCTGACGAAGATATACGCGTTGCCACACTCCCCCCACCCACTTACCGAAACGATCCAGATACAGAAAAATCACCGGCGTCGTATAGAGGGTCAGCGCCTGGCTGAACAGCAGGCCGCCGACGATCGTTATCCCGAGCGGATGTCGCAATTCCGAGCCTTCCCCCGTGCCGAACGCGAGCGGCAGCGCGCCGAACATCGCCGCGCACGTCGTCATCATGATCGGCCGAAAACGCAGCAGGCACGCCTGCGTGATCGCGTCCCTCGTGTCGAGACCCTCGCGCTCGGCCTGCAGCGCGAAATCGATCATCATGATCGCGTTCTTCTTGACGATGCCGATCAAGAGAATGATCCCGATGAAGGCGATTATCGTGAATTCGGTATTGAACAGCTTGAGCGCGATCAGCGCGCCGACGCTTGCCGAAGGCAGCGTCGATATGATGGTGATGGGATGAATATAGCTCTCGTAGAGAATTCCCAGCACGAGGTACACCGCGAGCAGCGCCCCGCCGATCAGAACGAGCTGGCCGGATTGCGCCTGTTGCGAGGTGGCGGCGGTGCCCGCGAACGCGCCGCGCACGGTGGCCGGCATGTCGATGTCGCGTACGGCATCCTCGATCGCCTTCTGCGCGTCGCTGATCGCCTTTCCCGGCGCCAGATTGAACGAAATCGTCGAGGCCGGGAACTGACCCTGATGATTGACGCTGAGCGGCGTGTGCCCCTCCGCGAGATTGGCGAAGGCCGAGAAGGGAATCATCGTCTCCACCGAGGTCGAGACCGCCGAACCGGTCGAGGCGCTGGAATGGCCGCTGGCGGCGAGGGAGTTCGTCGCCAGATTGCGCGCCGCGTCCGCCGCGATGCTCGCCGCCGTGCTCGTCGCGGCGGTCGGCGCCGAGTAATTTGCGGCGCTCGCGTTGGTCGATTGAGTTCCCGTGGGGTTGGCGCCGGAGGTGGAGGCCCAGATGTTGCGCATCCACGAGGGGTCCTGCCAGTAGCGCGGCGCGACCTCCATGACGACGTGATATTGGTTGAGCGCGTTGTAGATCGTCGACACCTGCCGCTGACCGAACGCGTCGTAGAGCGTGTTGTCGATCGCGCTGATCGTCAGGCCGAGCCGCATCGAGGTCGCGCGGTCGATGTTCACGTCCGCCTCGAGGCCACCCTGCTGCTGGTCGGAATTCACGTCCTTGACGACGTCGGATTTCATCAGTTCGGCGGTCAGGCGCGGCCCCCATTTATAGAGCTCGGCGGTGTCGTCGGATAGCAACGTATACTGATAGGTCGCGTTGCTCTGTCGGCCGCCGGTGCGCAGATCCGACACCGCGACCAGGTACAGACGCGCGCCCGCCACTCGAGCGAGTTTGCTGCGAAGGCGCGCAACGACGCCATCAGCCGTGATCTGGCGCTCGGCGAACGGCTTCAACGAGCTGTAGATGAAGCCCGAATTGACCTGACGTCCGCCCGTCACGCCGACGACAGTGGCGACCGCGGGATCGTCCTGGACGATCTCTTGCAATTGCGCGAGCTTCTTCGTCATTGCCTGGAACGAAATGCTCTGATCGCCCTGGATCGAGCCGACAATCAGCCCGGTGTCCTGCACGGGGAACAGGCTATAGCTGACCTGGCCGAACAGCCAGACATTGAGGCCGATGGTTGCGAACAGGACGAGAACCACGGTCAGTGGATGACGAAGCGCGACGGCGAGCGTACGGCGATAGAAGCCGAGCATCGCGTCGAACCCGGCTTCGGTCATGTTATAGATCCGGCCGTGTTTCGCTACGGCTTGGCGCGGCAGGACATAGGCGCACATCATCGGCGTTGTCGTCAGCGAGACGACGAGAGAGATCAGCACCGCCATCGACAGCGTCACCGTGAACTCACGGAACAGCCGCCCGACGAGGCCGCCCATCAGCAGCAGCGGCAGGAACACGGCGATCAGGGAGAGGCTGATCGAAATTACGGTGAAGCCGACTTCGCCGGCGCCGAGAATCGCCGCCTGCAGCCGGGTCTTGCCCTCCTCTATGTGCCGCGTGATGTTTTCGAGCACCACGATCGCGTCGTCGACGACGAAACCGGTCGAGATCGTCAGCGCCATCAGCGATAGGTTGTTGAGGCTGAAACCGAGCAGATACATCGCCGCGAAAGAGCCGATGATCGAAACCGGCACGGCGACGCTCGGAATCGCCGACGCCCGGACATCGCGCAGGAAGACGAAGACCACCAGGATGACCAGGCCGACCGACGTGATCAGCGTCTTTTCCGTGTCCTTCAATGATCCGCGAATCGTGATCGAGCGATCGACCACGACCGTCAGATCGACGTCGCCCGGCAATGAAGCAATCAGGCGCGGCAGCTCCGCCTTCACGCGGTCGACCGCCTGAATGATATTCGCGCCGGGTTCGCGCGACAGCACGAGCCCGATCGCGGGCTTGCCGTTGGCGAGGCCGGCATTGCGCAGATCCTCGACGGAGTCCACGACCTCCGCGACGTCGCTGAGTTTGACCGGGGCGTTGTTGCGATAGGCCACGACGAGATCGCGATATTGGGCGGCCTTGGTCGCCTGATCGTTGGCGTAGATCTGGTAGTGGAAATCCGCGTCCTCGATCGCGCCCTTCGGACTGTTGGCATTGGCCGAGGCGAGCGCCGCGCGCAGGTCTTCGAGACCGATGCCGTAATGGAACATCGCGCCAGGGTTCAGCTCCACGCGCACGCCGGGCAGCGCGCTGCCGGTGACGTCGACCTCGCCGATGCCCTCGAGCTGCGACAACCTCTGTTGCAGGACGTTCGAAGCGACGTCGTAGAGTTCTCCGAGCGGCCGGGTTGTCGAGGTCAGCGACAGGACCATGATCGGCGCGTCGGCCGGATTGAACTTGTGATAAGAAGGGTTCTGCCGCAGGCTGGTCGGCAAATCCGCGCGCGCCGCATTGATCGCCGCCTGGACGTCGCGCGCCGCGCCGTCGATATCGCGGTCAAGGCCGAATTGCAGGGTTACGCGGGCATTGCCGAGTGTGCTCTGCGAACTCATTTCGGTGACGTCGGCGATCTGCCCGAGATGCTTCTCCAGCGGCGCCGCCACGGCGGAGGCCATATTGTCCGGGCTGGCGCCGGGCATGTTCGCCGAGACCGAGATGGTCGCGAAGTCGACCTGCGGCAGAGGCGAGACCGGCAATCGCCCGAACGCGAGAAGACCCGCGAAAGCAATGCCGATCGTCAGCAGCGTCGTCGCGACGGGTCGGCGAATGAACAGTTCGGAAAACCGATTGTTCACGGCGCCTCCGCAGCGACCACGCCGCTGCCCGCGCTGAACCCGAGCGCTGCGCCGATGCGTTCGAAGAAGAGATAGATCACCGGAGTCGTGAACAGCGTCAGCACCTGGCTGACCGCGAGTCCGCCGACGATCGCAAGGCCCAACGGGTTGCGCAGTTCCGAGCCGACGCCGCTGCCCAGCATCAGCGGCAGGGCGCCGAACATCGCCGCCACGGTCGTCATCAGAATCGGGCGCAGGCGGAGTAGACAGGCCTGGAAAATCGCGTCGCGCGCGTTGAGCCCCTCGACGCGCTGAGCCTCGAGCGCGAAGTCGATCATCATGATCGCGTTCTTCTTGACGATGCCGATCAACAGCACGATGCCGATCACGCCGATGATGTCGAGGCCGGCGCCCGCCATGTCGAGCGCGAGCAGCGCGCCGATTCCCGCCGAAGGCAGCGTCGAGAGGATTGTGATGGGGTGAATGAAGCTCTCATAGAGCACGCCGAGCACGATATACATGGTCAGGACCGCCGCGAGCAGCAGGAACACCTCGTTCGAGAGCGAGGATTGGAAGGCCTGCGCGGCGCCCTGGAAGCTGATCGCGAAACTGGCGGGCAGCTCGATTTCCTTGAGCGCGGAGTTGATCGCGTCGACGGCGCCGCCCAGCGAGGCGCCCGGCGCCAGGTTGAACGAAATCGTCGTGACCGGAAACTGCTTGAGATGCGAAATCTGTAGTGGCGATTGCTTGACCTCGAGCCGGCTCACTGCGTTGAGCGGCACTTGGCCGGTCGTCGAGGCCGACGTGGGCAGATACATCGAATTCAGCGAGCCGATCGACCTCTTCATCGAAGGATCGATGTCGATGATCACCCGATACTGATTCGACTGCGTGAAGATTGTCGAGATTATGCGCTGGCCGTAGGCGTCATAGAGCGCATTGTCGATCGAAGCCGGCGTGATGCCGAAGCGGGCGGCGGTGGAGCGGTCGATATCGACGGTCACCGATCGGCCGTTCGGCTGCAGATCGCTGGCGACGTCGACGATGTCGGGGATCTTGCCGAGGCGCTCGAGCACCTTGGGCGTCCATGCCTGCAGCGTCGCCAAGTCTTGGTTCTCGAAGGTGAATTGATATTGCGTGGCGCTGACCGCGGTGTCGATCGACAGGTCCTGCACCGGCTGCATGAACAGTGCGATGCCGGCGACATCGGCCGTCTCCCGTTGAAGGCGACGGATGATTTCGCTCGCGCCCGACTTGCGAGCGTCGTGCGGCTTGAGATTGATGAGGATGCGGCCGGAATTCAGCGTCACATTCGAGCCGTCGACGCCGATGAAGGACGAAAGGCTCTCGACGTCGACGTCGGTCAGGATCGCCTTCGCGAGGTCCTGCTGCAGATGCGCCATCTTCTCGAACGAGATCGCCTGCGAGGCTTGCGTCACCCCCTGAATGACGCCAGTGTCCTGGATCGGAAAAAATCCCTTGGGTATCTCGACGTAGAGATAGCCGGTGAGCACGAAAGTTCCCAAGGCGACGAGCAGCGTCAGGATCTGATGGTTGAGCACTACCGTCAGCGCCGAGGCGTAGCGGCGCAGCAACCATTGGAAGAAGCGTCCGCCGGTTGCATGATCGCCATGCGCGGCCCCCGCCGGGTTGGGTTTCAGCAGCTTGGCGCACAGCATCGGCACCAGCGTCAGGGAGACCACGGCCGAAATGACGATGGTCGAGGCGAGCGTGATCGCGAATTCATGAAACAGGCGCCCGACGACGTCGCCCATGAACAACAGCGGGATCAGGACCGCGATCAGCGAGATGGTCAGCGAGATGATGGTGAAGCCGATCTGCTCCGAGCCCTTCAACGCCGCCTCGAGAGGGGAATCGCCCTCTTCGAGAAAGCGTGCGATGTTCTCGATCACCACGATCGCGTCGTCGACGACGAAGCCCGTCGCGATCGTCAGCGCCATCAACGAGAGATTGTCGAGGCTGAAGTTGAACTCATACATGATCGCCAGTGCGCCCACGAGCGAGAGCGGGACTGAAAGGCTCGGTATGATCGTCGCCGGGATATTGCGCAAAAACAGGAAGATCACGAGCACGACGAGCCCGACCGCCAGCGAGAGCTCGAATTCGACGTCCTCGACCGAAGCGCGGATCGTCGTGGTGCGGTCGGTGAGCGGCGTGATCTCGATCGCGGTCGGCAGCGAGGCCGTCAGTCGCGGCAGCAGTTTCTTGATGCTGTCCACGACCTGAATGACATTCGCGCCGGGCTGGCGCTGAATGTTGACGATGAGCGCCGGCGTCGTGTTCATCCAGGCGGAAAGCTGCCCGTTTTCGGCCGCTATCTCGACCGTCGCGACATCGCTCAGCTTCACCGGCGCGCCGTTGCGATAGGCTACGACGGAATTGAGATAATCACCGGGATCGCGGATCTGGTCGTTGGCGTTGACCGCGAAGGACTGAGACGGCCCATCGAAACTGCCTTTGGGCGTGTTGACATTCAGGTTGCTGATCGTCGTTCGGAGATCGTCGAGATTGACCGCGTAGGCGGCCAGCGCCAGCGGATTGGCGTGGATGCGCACCGAGGGCCGCTGTCCGCCGGAGATCGAGACGAGTCCGACGCCGGGCAGTTGCGACAGTTTCGGAACCAGCCGGCCCTCGACCGCGTCCTCGACGCCGGTGAGCTTCAGCGTCTTCGAAGTCACGCCGAGCGTCAGTATCGGCGCGTCAGCCGGATTGACTTTGGCGTAGATCGGCGGCGCCGGGAGATCCGAGGGCAGCAGATTGCCCGCGGCGTTGATCGCCGCCTGAACCTCTTGTTCGGCGATGTCGATGCCGATGTCGAGGCCGAAGCGCAGCGTTATTACCGAGGAGCCCGCCGAGCTCTGCGACATCATTTGCGATAGGCTCGGCATTTGGCCGAACTGGCGCTCCAGCGGCGCCGTCACAGACGAAGTCATGACCTCCGGACTGGCGCCGGGATAAAACGTCTGGACCTGGATCGTCGGATAGTCGACCTCGGGCAGCGCGGACAGCGGCAGGAATTTATACGCCACCGCGCCCAACATCAGAATGGCGAACATCAGGAGCGTCGTCGCGACAGGCCGTTCGATGAAGAGACGGGACGGGTTCACGTTCGTCCTCCCGCCAAAGTCGACCGGACGGACGCTTTCATCGCTTCGGCTTCGCGCCCGACGATGGCGCGGCCGTCGGTGTGACGACCGGCCTGGTGACCGGTGCGGCCGTGGGCGTGGGCGTGGGGGCC
>JBAQGU010000529.1:0-3036 GCA_049287975.1 Roseiarcus sp. | reverse complement strand
CGGAATACTCGGGCCCAACGGCGCGGGCAAGTCGACCCTGTTCAACCTGATAGCCGGTGTGTTGCAGCCGAACGCCGGACGAATTCTGTTCGAAGGACGCGACATCACCCGGTTGCAGCGATGGGATCGCTGTCGTGCGGGCATCGGTCGCACCTATCAGGTCCCCCGACCGTTCGCCCAAATGACGGTCTTCGAGAATGTGCTGGTGGCGGCGGTGCATGGGGCAAGACTATCCATTCCACGAGCTAGGCGAGAGGCGTCCGAGGTCTTGGATCGCACAGGCCTTGCGCATCGCAGCCGCCTTCTCGCAGGGGACCTCGGGCTGCTCGACATGAAACAGCTCGAACTCGCCAAGGCGCTGGCAGTCCGTCCGCGCTTGCTGTTGCTCGACGAGATCGCCGGAGGTCTGACCGACGCAGAGACGGAGACGCTTCTCGTAACCATAAGGGCCGCCCACGCTGGCGGCGTCACGATCGTCTGGATAGAACACGTCGTGCAAGCGTTGCGTCGACTGGTGAACCGACTCGCGGTCCTGTCCGGCGGCTGCTTCATCGCCGATGGCGCTCCCGCCGAGGTGCTCGCCGACCCTCGCGTGCAGGAAGCGTATCTTGGCTCGACGTGAGCGGCCGTTGCTCTCGGTCGAAGGCCTGTCGGCTTACTATGGCCATTTTCGAGCGGTCGATCGCCTCGATTTCGAGGTCGCCGCCGGCGAGATCGTCTCCCTCATCGGCGCTAATGGGGCCGGCAAATCGACGCTGCTGAAGGCCATCGTCGCTCGCGCCGATCGCGTCGAAGGTCGCATCCGCTTTTTTGGGGCCGATCTCGCAGGCCGTTCGACGGCCGAGATCGCCGCCGCTGGGATTGCGCTCGTCCCGGAAGGACGGCGTCTCTTTCCCTCTCTCACAGTCGAGGAGAATCTCCGTCTCGGGTGGGGGGTCGGACGCAAAGGAGATATCGGCTTCGCCGATATCTGGCGGCTTTTCCCGGTGCTGGAGGAACGTCGGCGGCAAAAGGCCGGCCAGCTTTCCGGCGGCGAACAGCAGATGGCGGCGCTCGGTCGCGGGTTGCTCGCCAATCCTCGACTTCTTCTCTGCGACGAAATCAGCCTCGGTCTCGCGCCCCTGGTCATCAACGACCTCTACGCGATCATCCCCGCGATTCGAGCGCGAGGCGTTGCAATTGTCCTGGTTGAACAGGACATTACTCGCTCGCTCGCGGTCGCCGACCGCTTCTACTGCCTCCTCGAAGGGCGCGTCTCGCGGACCGGTCGACCCGCTGAAACCAACCGCGAGGAACTGATGCCCTATTACTTCGGGCGATGATCGGGAGACGATGGGCACGCTCCTCAACGAACTCGTCCAGGGCATATTGTTGGGCGGCCTCTATACGCTCTTCGCGTCTGGACTCTCGCTGACGGCAGGCGTCATGCGATTCATCAACGTCGCACACGGCGATTTCATCGTTCTGGCCGGTTATGCCCTGCTGACTCTTGCGTCGACTTTCGGACTCAGCCCCGTCGCAGCGACCATCGTCGTCTTGCCGGTGGCTTTTTTGATCGGCTACGCTCTTCAGCGCTTTCTCCTGCAACGGCTTGTCGGCAAGAGCGTCCTTCTCATCATACTCGTGACGTTCGGTCTCGCGATCATTATCGAGAACGGGCTGTTGGAAGTTTTTGGGGCCAATACGCGAAAGTTGGCGGGTGGCTGGTACGAGGGGGCAACCATCTCACTAGGCGCAGGCGTCAACGTGGGCGTTTTCTCGGTGATGACCTTCATTGCCGCCATCCTCGTCGTAGCCGGTCTCGATCTGTTGCTCTACCGAACCGGCGTCGGCGCCAAAATCCGCGCCGTGTCCGACGATGTCGCTGCGGCCGATCTGATTGGCTTATCCTCGGCCAATATCTACGCCATTGCGATGGGTATATCGTTCGTGACCATCGCCATAGCAGCGGGCTTCATGTCGATATGGAGCAATTTTGATCCCTCATCAGGTCCGGCACGCCTTATCGTAGCTTTCGAAGTCACCATCCTCGGTGGGCTCGGCAGCATGTGGGGTTCGCTGGCAGGAGGCGTCGTCATTGGCGTTGCGCAGACGGTTGGGGGCCAGTTCGATATCGCGTGGCAGGCCTTGGCTGGGCATATTGTTTTTCTGTTGGTTCTCGTGTTTCGGCCCCAGGGCCTCTTCCCAAAATAGCGAGGTGGAGCGGTGACGCATTCGGCATCGCGCCTCCGGATTCTCGTCGTGCTTCGTTTCGCGTTCGCGTTGGCCCTCATCGCGCTCGCATTGGGTCCGGCGTTTCTCAGAGACAATGATCTTGGCCTGCTGACCGAATTCTATTCCATGCTGGTGCTCGCAATCATGTGGAACCTCGTCGCGGGCTACGCCGACATCGCCACGGTTGGCCAGCATGCGTTCGTCGGCGTCGGCGCCTATGCCTTCTACGGCTTCGCGGCGATCGCCGACCTCGATCCCTTCCTGGCGATCCCGCTTGCGGGCCTTGTCGCGCTCGTGATCGCTGTGCCGGCGATGTTCATTGTCTTCCGCTTGCGCACCGCCTACCTTTCGATCGGCACCTGGGTGATCGCCGAGGTGCTGATGCTGACCGCAGGCAAGATTGAAATCTTTGGGGGCGGTTCCGGCACCAGCCTGCCAGTCGAGATCATGCGCGCATTCGGAACGACGCGAACGACGCGGCTCTCGATGATCTATTGGCTCGCCTTCGCCCTCTTCGTCGTCAGCCTCGCCGTAACCTATCTCTTATTGCGCTCTCGCATCGGTCTCGGCCTCACGGCGATGCGAGACAACGAAGAGAGCGCTGGCTCGGTTGGGGTCGATGTGGTCAGCTCGCGCGTCGTCTGTTTCCTAGGCACGGCCCCATTTCTCGGGGCAACGGGGGCCATGATCGCCTTGCAGAAACTACGAATTTCGCCATCGGCCTCCTTCAGCATCTCCGACTGGACCGTGCTGGTTATCTTCAATGTCGTCATCGGCGGAATCGGCAGTATCGAGGGACCAATCATCGGCACGATCGTCTTC
>JBAQGU010000528.1:0-2191 GCA_049287975.1 Roseiarcus sp. | reverse complement strand
CGGCAGGCGTCCGGACAGCGGCGGCATCCGATCGCACTGGATCGTCATTGCGGGGAGCGCAGCGACGAACAAACCACCGGCTGCGCCACGCGGCCCGCGGGTTGCTTGGCTAGAGCGAGTGTCCAGGGCGCGCCGTTCTAGCGCTCGTGTCATAACCGCGAAAGCGGGTATCCAGCCGTGAGGACAGGATGAGGCGGCGGCGCGAGCCGGGAAGCGGTCCAGAGCGGCGCGAAGATCGCTAGCCAGTCAAGGCCGTGGCGTCCTGGATCGTCGCATTCGCGAGGATGGCGCGTTGATTCCTTTATTTATCGTATTAATTTAGTTGGTTATTATTTTATCCACCGTGGGTATATTGAGGCGCGCGGCTCGATTTCGCGCAAATTCCCTGCTCGCGCAAAATGATTTCCTGCTCCTGCGTAGGGAATTCGTCTGCAAACCATTGCATTCGCAGGTGTTTTCGAGGCTGATTTTCGCAAAAAACGGCTGAATCGGCGAAATTCCCTGCATTTATCCCTGCGACCAGGGAATACGCCACGTCAGGCCATTGTAGAATTGACCAAGGCGAGCCGCCGAGGCCGGGAACAGGGACATGCTCGAAAAACACGCATCACTCTCGCGACAGCGCGCCGTCGCCTAAACGCGAAAGTCCCTGACGAAACGGGTCAACGCCGCGACCGCGAGCTCGCAATCCTCGGCTGTGATCGACTCCGCGGGATTGTGGCTGACGCCGCCCTTGCAGCGCACGAACAGCATGCCGGCGGGACAGATCTGGCCCATTACCATCGTGTCGTGGCCGGCCCCGGAAGGCAGATGGAACGGCTTTTGGACGAGCGCGACCAGAGCCGCATCGAACCCGGCGACGATGCGGGGATCGCAGACATGGGCTTTCGCCTCGTGGGTCGGCGCGAGCACGAGATCGGTCTTCCGCCGGTCCGCGATCGCCTGCAGCGCGGTCGCGATGTCGGAGACCGCGCGGCGGCGCCATTCGTCGCGCGGCGAGCGAATATCGACGGAAAAGCGCACCAGCCCGGGAATGACGTTGATCGCGCCCGGCTCCGCGTCGATGCGCCCGACGGTGGCGACGAGGTCCGGCTCCTTGCGCGCGCGCGCCTCGATCGCCAGTATCATTTCGGAAGCTGCCGCGAGAGCATCGTGCCGCAAGGCCATCGGCACGGCGCCGGCGTGGCCCGCGAGGCCTTGCACGGTCGCGGAGAGGCGCGTGGCGCCGTTGATCGCGACGACGGTTCCGAGTGCGAGGCCCTCGGTCTCCAGCACCGGCCCCTGCTCGATATGCAGCTCGACGAACGCCGCGATGCCACGCGCGCGCAATGCGAAGAGACGGTCAGGATCGCCGCCGAACTTCGTGAGCGCCTCCCTGAGCGTGATTCCGTCGGCGTCCCTCTTGCCGAGCGCGTCGGCGGGCACGAGCCCGGCGAGCGCGCGCGAGCCGGTCATGGCTGTGGGAAAGCGCACGCCCTCCTCGTCGCCGAAAGCGACCACGTCGATCGCGTGGTCGAGCCTTTCGCCGCTCTCGGCGAGCTGCTCGACGACGGCGAGCGCGGCGAGCGCGCCCAGATTGCCGTCGTAGCGTCCGGCGTCGCGCACGGTGTCGATATGCGAGCCGACCATCAGCGCCGGCGCGCGCGACGCGCGTCCCTCGTAGCGGGCGTGGACATTGCCGGCCGGGTCGATCTCCGGCTCCAGGCCGGCTTCGCGCATCCACTCGGCGAGACGTTCGCAGGCGCGGCGATACGACGGCGAGAGATAGAGCCGCGTCAGCCGCCCCGGCTCATCGGTGAATTGCGCGAACTCGTCGAGGCGCATCATCAGCCGGCGCCCGGCGCCCGCGTTGCCCAAAGTCATTTCCCCAGCCTTTTCGCAAGATCTGCTTTAGTTTTGTGCTGATTTCGTGACGCCGAGCCAGCGCGCGAGGATCGCGCGCTCCGCCGGGGTCATCTCGGTCAGGTTGTTGGGCGGCATCGCATGGGTCAGCACCGCCTGCATGCGGATCGCAGGCGCGAACGTCGCGATATGCTCCGGGGTGTCGAGCAGGACGCCCTTGGGCGCCTCGCCGATCCCTTCCCACGCCGGCTCGGGCGAGTGGCACATCGAACAGCGCGTCTCGACGACCTCGACGACGTCGGCGGGCGCCTTCACGGCGCCCGAATCCGCGGCCTGGACCGAGTCGAGT
>JBAQGU010000527.1:0-1896 GCA_049287975.1 Roseiarcus sp. | reverse complement strand
GGTCGGTGGCGAAAGCGCGCGCCGTCCAGCGAAATGACCGAGGTCAAAGCCCCGGCGCCCCGCGACTGCGGAGCAAGACACGCAAACAACTATTGGGAGCCCCACATGGAAGGTCATTATCACGCTGTCGTCTGGATCGATCACCGCCAGGCCCGCGTCTTCCACTTCAACGCCGATGATGCGGATAAAGTGGTGATCCATCCCGACCGGCCGGTGCGCGACTATCATCGCAAGCACAAGGGGACCGGGCAACACGACGACGAGGATCAGGCCTTTCTCGAGGAGGTGACGAAAGCTGTCGCCGACGCCGGCGCCATCCTCATCGTCGGCCCCGCCAACGAGAAGCACGAGCTGATGAAGCATATCGAGCGCGTTCACCCCGCGATGAAACTGCATGTCGAAGGCGTCGAGTCCGCCGACCATCCGACCGACGGCGAACTCGTCGCCCACGCGCGGCGTTTCCTGAAGTCCGCGGACCGGATGCGGCCGGCGTCATTAGCGCGCGGAGGACGAAATGGCCTACGAACTCTTCTATTGGCCGGAAATACAGGGGCGCGGCGAGTTCGTCCGCCTTGCACTGGAGGACGCCGCCGCGCCCTACGTCGACGTTGCGCGCGAGAAGGGCAAGGGCCACGGCGTCGCCGCGATGACGAAGCTGTTGCGCTCTCATTCGGAAGCGCAGCTCCCGTTCGCGCCGCCGATCTTGCGCGACGGCGATGTGCTGGTCTCGCACGTAGCCAACATACTGATGTATCTCGGCCCCAAGCTCGGGCTCGCGCCGCGCGACGAGAAATGGCGGCCCTTCGCCAACGGCCTGCAACTGACGATCACGGACGTGGTCGCGGAGGCGCACGATGCGCACCATCCGATTTCGACCGATCTCTATTACGAGGACCAGAAAGACGCCGCGAAGGCGTGCGCGTCGGCGTTCCTTTCCGAGCGGATGCCCAAATATCTCGGATATTTCGAGCGGGTTTTGGCTCAGAACCCGGCCGGTCCCGCGCATAGCGTCGGCGACGCGTTGACCTATGTCGATCTGTCGCTGTTTCAGCTCAGGGAGGGCCTGCGCTATGCATTCCCGCGCGCAACCGCAGATTTCGAGGCGCAATATCCCCACCTGACGGCGCTCGCTTCGAGCGTGCGCGCCCGGCCGAACATCGCCGCCTATTTGGCCTCCCACCGCCGCGTGCCGTTCAACAAGTCGGGGATCTTCCGGCAGTATCCCGAACTGGACCAGGACCCGGACTGAGCGCGGAGCGGGGGGTCGGTCATGGCGGTCTCTTGTGGGGGACTTGACGAGAACAAAACGAGAATATATAACGAACACCTCGGCACTTTAGGAGGGGTTCATGAAGGATCGATTGATCGACGCGATGCTCGATATCGCGGAGTTGGCTTCGCTGGCTGCTTTTGTGGCAATGATCGGTCTCGTCGCACACGCGTACGGGGCGTGACTTGCTCCACGATAGTTACTTCGGGCGCTTTCCCAGTCTGAGGCGCCCGCGCTCGCATTGGCAAGCGCTCGCACGATGAAATCGGGCGCGATTGGGAGGGACCAATCTCGGCGCCCCATATGACCGAGCTCCAATCAACGGGAGTTGAGACCCCTAGTCTGGGTCGCTTCGCCCTTGCTCGCGATGGCGGCGCCCTGATGATAGCGTCGGTGAGCGGCCGCCGCCCGGCGCGTGGACCTCCGACGCTTGGCTAGCGCCCCGCCCTCCTCTATCTCTGGCGCCGGCTCGCCGATCGACCGGCGCAGCGTTCAGCATCCCCGGAGCCCGCCTTGTCGCCCAGCGTTTCCCTCATCGTCGTCGCCGCGGGGCGGGGCGCGCGGCTCGGCGGGGCGATCCCGAAGCAGTATCTGCCTTGCGTGGGGCGGCCGCTCATCTGCCACAC
>JBAQGU010000526.1:0-2761 GCA_049287975.1 Roseiarcus sp. | reverse complement strand
CCTCGACTGTCCCGCGTCCAGGCGTCGCTGCGCCCACCGGGATGCCGGTCGACAGGAACTTCATATAGGCGACGATCGCCCGCATCTCGGCGCTATCGACCGGCAATTCGCGGCCGTTCAAGCTGCGCGTCATACAGCCATTGATGCGGTCCTCGATCGTGCCGACCAGGCCCTCGCGCGGGCGATATTGCGGGAAGTCGGCAAACACGCCGACGAACGGCAGCGCATGCTGGCTGGCGCCGGCGTTCAGATGACAGCTTTGGCACGACAGATTGTTGCCCGCGAACCGGCGCGCGGGGTCGGCAGCTTCAGGTCCGATCAAGCTAGCCGTGGCAACGGTCAACTCTCGCCCGAAGCGCACGGCGCGTCCCCACGCATCGTCACTGAGCGCATCGACGGACGGCGCGGGCCAGGGATCGGCGACGGCGGGCCCGAAAAACGACAACGCAAACGCCAGCCCGCACAAGATTTGATGATGACGCTTCCTCATTCCGCTCCATTAGCGGAGATCGCCAAAAGTGCAAAGCCGGCCGACCGCGCGACACACCTTGCGTCGTCGGCGGGTCGCGCCCGCCCACCGCCGAAGGCGTACTTAGAGCCACATCGGTCCGTGTGCTGCGAGAAACTGCCCCTCATGGCCAGCCCTCTCCCGCGAAGAGCGGGAGAGGGGGTTTTGACCCGCAGCAAATCCTGCTTAAGTTCAAAACATGCCGCTGTCTTCACACGGTCGATATGGCTACAGCGCGCTGCCTGAGCGCCCGGTCTACGATTGGCCGGGCGGCAAGCGGCTCGCGGTCTATCTCGGCCTCAACCTCGAGACGTTCGCGTTCGGCGAAGGCCTCGGCGCGCGGCTGGCGCCGGCGGCGGGCGACCCCGACGTGCTCAATTTTTCCTGGCGCGACTACGGCAACCGAGTGGGCGCCTGGAGGCTGCTGGAATTGTTCGAGACGCTGGGCTTCCCCGCCTCGGTGCTCGTCAATTCCGCGCTGTATGACGAAGCGCCCGAGCTCATCGCCGCTTTTCGGGCGCGCGGCGACGAAATCGTCGGGCATGGCCGCACCAATTCCGAGCGGCAGGGCGCCTTGTCGGAAGTGGACGAGCGCGTTTTGATCGCCGAGGCTACGCAGCGGTTGCGCGAGGCTGAAGGAAAGGCGCCCGCGGGCTGGTTGGGACCGTGGATTTCCGAGAGCGCGACGACGCCCGACCTGCTCGCGGAGGCCGGTTATCGCTATGTGCTGGATTGGGCGATGGACGATCAGCCGGTCTTCCTTCGCGTGCGCGGCGGCGGGCGGCTGCTCGCGGTTCCTTATCCGCAGGAGCTCAACGACATTCCCGCCATCGTCGCGCGCCAGACGAGCGGCGCCGATTTCGCCGAAATGATCGTCGACGCTTTCGACGAAATGCGGGAGCAATCGAACGCCGCGCCGCTGGTGATGGGCATCGCGCTGCACCCCTATATCGTCGGCCATCCGCACCGGTTGCGCCCGCTCCGGCGCGCGCTTAGGCATATCGCCTCGGCGCACGAGAAGATCTGGATCACGACCGCCGGGGCGATCGCCGAGCATTGCCTCGGGATGCCTCCCGGCGTCCTGCCGTGAACCGCGCTAGCCGATCCGAATCTCGGCGCGCGCGGAAAGGCGAGGCGCCAGCTTGCGCATGGCGGCCGCCGAAATCGCGACGCAGCCCGCCGTCGGCGTCAGTCCCGGCCGCGCGAGATGAAAGAAGATCGCGCTGCCGTGTCCCTTCGCCCGGCGAGTGAAATTATGATCGAGCACGAAGGTCAGATCGTAGAGATGGTCCTCGCGCCACATAAGGTCCGTGCAGTCCTTCGCGGGAAGCCGGACGGGCCGATTGTATCGCGGGCTCGTGGGATCCTCGCACCACCCGCAATCGCGCCGCATCGGCCGCAGCGGAACGCCGCCGGCGGCCGGCCGTTTCCTGTCGGGCCGAAAATACCCCCACAGCAGCGCAAACCGCCCCGCCGGCGTCCCCCCATCGCCCTCGCGCTTCGCCCGCACGATTCCCGCCGGACCGAGCGCACAAGCGATCCGGAACGGCCCGGCGATCAGCCAGCCGCGCGCGCGTTGGCCGGGGCGGGGGAGGACGCGGAGGACGGTCAGGCGGCTCAATTCGCCCCGATCGGAGGAAGGTCGAGGTGTTTCTCCACCCGGCGGACGCGCGCCTCGAGTTCACTGATCAGCATGCCGTGGCCGATGACGCTGGAGTGGTATTCGAACACCTGGCGGCGAAGCCCGTCGACTCGTTCGCGCACCTCGTCGCGCGTCGCCTTGTGCTCGGCGTCGGCCTTGGCCTGCATCGCCAGCAGATCCGACGCCACGTCGGCGCGCAACGAGTTGATGTCGGCCTTCAGCTCGGCCCTGAGTTCGCCCGTTTCGGTTCTGAGTTCGCCCATTTGAGCGCGGAGGCCTCGAAGCAGCTCGAGAACTAGGTTTTCGGGTTCGCTGGCCATCGGCGCATCCTATCAGACCAAGTAGGCAGGGGAAAGCCGCGGCTCCATACTGTGGTTTTTTCGCCATGGCGGACTCGGTCGGGCGCCGACCCGCTACGGCGCCTAATTCGCCCCGATCGGCGGAAGGTCGAGGTGTTTCTCCATCCGGCGAACGCGCGCCTCGAGTTCGCTGATGAGCATGCCGTGGCCGATGACGCTGGAGTGGTATTCGAAGACCTGGCGGCGAAGCCCGTCGATCACTTCGCGCGTCGCCTTGTGCTCGGCGCCAGACTTGGCCTGCATCGCCAGCAG
>JBAQGU010000525.1:0-3872 GCA_049287975.1 Roseiarcus sp. | reverse complement strand
ATCACCGAGACCTGCTTGTCGGCGCTGATCGTCTTCGACGCCTTGGGGTCCCAGACGACGATGTCGGCCTCGGAGCCGGGAAGGATGGCGCCCTTGCGCGGATAGAGATTGAGAATGCGCGCGATGTTGGTGGAGGTCACCGCGACGAATTCGTTCTCGGTCAGCCGGCCCGTGCCGACGCCGTAGGTCCAGAGCACCGGCATGCGATCCTCAAGGCCGCCTGTGCCGTTCGGAATCTTGGTGAAGTCCCCGAGGCCGAATTCCTTCTGCTTGGTCGTAAACGCGCAATGGTCGGTCGCGACAACTTGCAGCGAGCCCGCGCGCAGGCCGTTCCAGAGATCGTCCTGATTCTTCTTGTCGCGGAACGGCGGCGACATCACGCGGCGCGCCGAGTGCTTCCAGTCCTTGTTGTAATATTCGCTCTCGTCGAGCACGAGATGCTGGATCAGCGGCTCGCCATAGACGCGCATGCCCTTCTGGCGCGCGCGTCTGATCGCCTCGTGCGCCTGAATGCAGGAGGTGTGAACGATGTAGACCGGAACCCCCGCCTGGTCGGCCAGCATGATCGCGCGGTTAGTCGCCTCGCCCTCTACTTCCGGAGGTCGCGAAAGCGCGTGCCCCTCGGGTCCGGTTATGCCTTTGGCCATGAAGTGCTTTTGCAGCGCCAGCACGATGTCGCCGTTTTCGGCGTGCACGAGCGGCATCGCGCCGAGTTCGGCGCAACGCGAGAACGAGGCGAACATCTCCTCGTCGTTGACCATCAGCGCGCCCTTGTAGGCCATGAAATGCTTGAATGTGGTGACGCCGTGCGCAACCACCTTCGCCATGTCGTCGCTGACCTTGTCCGACCAATAGGTGATGCACATGTGGTAGGCGTAATCGGTGGTCGCGAGTTCCGCGCGCTTGTCCCAGTCGGCGATCGCTTCCATCAGTGGCTGGCCTCGGCCGGGGATGACGAAATCGACCAGCATCGTCGTGCCACCGGAGAGCGCGGCGCGCGTGCCGCTGTCGTAATTGTCGGCCGAATTCGTGCCCATGAACGGCATGTCGAGATGCGTGTGCGGATCGATCCCGCCCGGCATGACGTAGCAGCCAGAGCCGTCGAGCGTCTTGTCGCCCTTCAGGCCCGTTCCGATCTCCTGGATCGTCTCGCCCTCGACGAGCACGTCGGCGACGTAGCTGCGGTCCGCGGCGACGATGGTTCCGCCCTTGATCACGGTGGACATGATTGTGTCTCCTGTTCGTTGTTCAATGTCCAACCGTCATTGCGAGCGCAGCGAAGCAACCCAGGGGCCGCATCACGCGGCCCCTGGGTTGCTTCGTCGCTCTGCTCCTCGCAATGACGGGCCTCACCCGATGATCTCCGCCTTCTCCAGCACCGCGTGCATCAGCACGTTCGCGCCGGCGGTCGACCATTCCATCTTGATGTCTTCGCTCTCGTTGTGGCTGACGCCGTCGACACAGGGCGTGAAGATCATCGACGTCGGCGCGACGCGCGCGAGGTAGCAAGCGTCGTGCCCGGCGCCGGAAACGATGTCGCGGTGCGAATAGCCGAAGTGATCGGCCGCGCGCCGCACCGCGGCGACACACTCCTTGTCGAAGTCGACCGGCGCGTAATAGAAGACTTGCTTCAGATCGTAAGTCAGGCCGATCTTCTTGGTGATCGTCTCGACGCCTTCCTTCAACGCCGCGTCCATCTCGGATAGCGTCGCGTCGATCGGATGCCGGAATTCGCAGGTCATGAAGACCTCGCCGGGAATGACGTTGCGCGAGTTGGGGTAGGGGTTGAGCATCCCCACCGTCGAGACGCCGAGCGGCGCCTTCGACAGCCCGATCGCGTTGACGAGTTCGACGATTCGCGCCGCCCCCAGCAACGCATCTTTGCGGCGAGGCATCGGCGTCGAGCCGGCATGGCTCTCGAAGCCGGTCAGGCGGATTTCGTACCAGCGCTGGCCCTGGCCATGGGTGACGACGCCGACATCGATCGATTCGTCCTCGAGGATGGGGCCTTGTTCGATATGCAGCTCGAACGCGGCGTGGATCGGCCAGCCGCCGATCGGCTCCTCGCCCTTGAATCCGATCCGCTCGAGTTCGGCGCCCAGGGTCTTGCCGTCGGCGTCGACGCGCGAATAGGCGAACTCCTTGGGAAAGACGCCGGCGAACACGCCCGAGGATACCATCGCCGGCGCGAAGCGCGAGCCCTCCTCGTTGGTCCAGTTGACGACCACGATCGGGCGGCGCGTCTCGATCTTCAGATCGTTCAGCGAGCGCACCACTTCGAGCGCGCCGAGAACGCCGAGCGCGCCGTCGAATTTGCCACCTGTCGGCTGCGTGTCGAGGTGGCTGCCCATCATCACGGGAGGCAGATCGTCCTCGACGCCGGCCCGATGCGCGAACATGTTGCCCATCTCGTCGACCTTGACGGTGCAGCCCTCCTTCTCGCACCAGCGGCGGAACAATTCGCGTCCCTGCTTGTCGAGATCGCTGAGCGTCAGGCGCTTGCAGCCGCCCTTCGGGGTGCCGCCGATCTGAGCCATCTCCATCAGCGTATCCCAGAGCCGCTGCCCGTTGATGCGCACGTTCGACAGGTCGGACATTCACAGCTCCGTCAGAAGTAGAAGAAGACGCTATTATAAATTTGACCGAACGGTCAAATGCCGCAATCCTCGGCTTCGGCGCCTGCGGGAGAGGCGCCGAAGGGCCCCCATGGACGAATCGATCGCCAAACCGAGCATCAGGGAGGGCAACGAGCGGGCGATCCTCGCGGCCGCGGAATCGGTGTTCGCCGAACACGGATTCGGCGGCGCGACGATGGCGGCGATCGCGGCGCGGGCCGGCGTCCCCAAACCCAACATCCACTATTACTTTCCCACCAAGCAGCGGCTTTACCGGGCGGTGGTCGAGCGGGTTTTGACCGCGTGGCTGGATGCGGCGCTTTCCTTCGACACCAGCGCCGACGCGAGCGAGGCGCTGACCGCCTACATCGGCGCGAAGATGGATCTGGCGCGCGAAATGCCCTTGAGCTCGCAAATCTGGGCGAGCGAAATCATGCGCGGGGCGCCCGTGATCCAGGATTTTCTCGACACCACACTGACGCAATGGGTGCGCTCGCGCGAGCGCGTGGTGCGCAAATGGATCGCTGAAGGAAAGCTGAGGCCGATCGAGCCGAAATTCCTATTCTACATGATCTGGGCGACGACGCAGCACTATGCCAACGCGGCGCACGAGATCGCCTCGCTGGAGAACGGGCCGCTCGACGACGACGCGTTCGAGCGGGCGAAACAGCAGGTAGTGGAGACGATTTTGAGCGGGGTGGCGGCGAGGTAGAGGAGAGCGCAGCATTCGCGAGCGCGCTGGGAGCTCGCCGCATTCGTCCATCTTCAAAGACCGGACGGCCGGCCAAATCGGAGCCGGATCGCCCCGACACCCTTCTTCGCGGGGTTTAGTCTTCATCGGTTTGATATTGTTGGTACCGCCACCCCGGATCGAACGGGGGACCTCTAGATCCACAATCTAGCGCTCTAACCATCTGAGCTATGGCGGCCGGGATTGCGACCGGGCGGGAAATTAGTGTCAAAGCCTCGCCGTTGCAAGCCCGAGATGGAGGCTGCTGTCTGGGCCTCCTGGGCCTCGAGGGTGTTGCAATCTCGCGCGGCTTGCGCCATAAGCGCCCATCGTCGGTGTCGAGCCGGCGCGGATGCGGGTGTAGCTCAGGGGTAGAGCACAACCTTGCCAAGGTTGGGGTCGAGGGTTCGAATCCCTTCGCCCGCTCCAATTTCATCGCCATTGATGGCCGCGCGGCGGCACGGCTGCGATCGGCCGGTCATCCCGACCCACCGAACAGGTCGCTCACCAGCGGCGGCAGGAAGCCC
>JBAQGU010000524.1:0-4711 GCA_049287975.1 Roseiarcus sp. | reverse complement strand
CCTTGACGGCATCGCATCACATCCACCGGGGCTCCCCGCGAACATCTGGACGGCGCCGCGGCTGTAGCGCCGCAACGCCGACAACGCGTCTTTCAAGGTCGGGCGCGCTTGGTATTGCTGATACAGTCTGTGATAATTTGCGGATTTCCCTGCTCCGGTCGAAAAGGCGGAGATAATTCCCTGCATGCACGAAAAAATTCCCTGCTCCGGCGCGTAGGGAATTTCGGCAGAAAATTTCCCTTCGCGTTCACCACGGCTCGAATTCGGCGACATCGAGCGGTACGGCTCGGCGCGCCGAGATCGGCGAGATTCTTTCCCGGTTTCGAGTGATTTCAATGCTTTGCGGGGTGGAAAATTTCCCTTCGACTTCCCCGTGGACCTCGCCTCCCCGCTCTCGAGGGAAGGGGGTGGGTCGCGCTCCGCTTCGGGAGACCTCCAGAGCCTCGTCCGCGGGTCCGAAGAGCATCACCCCCGACCCCTCCTCGTGCGGCGCCGACTCCGAGATTCCTTCGCGGCTTTGAGCGATTTCAAGGGGTTGCGAGACAGAAAATTTCCCCTCGTCATTCTCGCGGCTCGCCAACCGGAGTCGCGCGCGGTCAGCCGCGCGCCCGTGTACCACATCTTGTGGGTTCAACGCTTCCGAGACCATACCATTTCCGGGCGCGGGTTCAATCTTTTCAAGCCGTTGCGGCGCCATTTCCGGGCGACTCCGTTTTGCCGCCAGGCCCTCTCGCGCCGCGATCCCGGCGAGGGAAACCCCTCGGGTTGACGAGATCGCGCGGGGCTCTGGCGCGGCGAGGCGCGGCGGCGCCGCTTCCCTCGCCCAGGGAATTTGGGCCGGCGCGAAGCCATGATAGCGGTCGAGTTCGCTCGTCAACTTGATCAATCGATCCATCGCCTGGAGATTGCCTGCATCATCATCGTGCGCGCGACGATCATCGCTTCGCTCAACCGGGCTATCTGCAATTGAACGAAGCCGGCGGGCGGCTCAATCTCGCGGCTCGCGAGCATCTCGGCGATGATCTGCCGCACCCGTGGCGCCGTCAGCTGCTCCACCCGCGCGTTATGCGCGACCGTGAGCCCGATCGTCAGCCGCTCCTGGATCCGAAGCCGCTGATCCGCGGTCCCGCGGCGCGGCGCAATGCGCCTGGCCGCTTCGGCGGCGGGCGCTTCCCGCAGTCGGGAGGTCGTGGAAGGCTCGGCCATGGCGGTTTCCTGTATTGCGGAAGGGCGATCAAGAGTTCTAGCACGGCTCCAGTTTCTCAGAAAGAAAAATAACGAAATTCCGTAATATTAGAACACTACCAATAACCTTGTGGGCGCATCCATGGGATGACCGACACCAGGGAATCGGAGAGCGCCGTCTTCTCCCCCGCACAGGAAGGCTCTCGTCGAATTTTGAGGCCGGAGTTCCGGAGCGCTTCCTCCATCAGCTCGAGGTCCGCCGGCGTGTAATTCCCCCCGGCTCCAAAGCGGATTCGGGTGCAGCACCAATCCCCGTTCGGCAAACTTCGTATTGCGAACGTTTGTCCCGCCAAGTCGACCGATTTGAACGTCATCAGCGAACATCAAAGCTTTCCACTCGTTGTAACGGAGGGGAACATCCGTTGTAAGGGAAGAACACCAGAGCTATCCAGAGCTATTACCCGCCATTGACTCGGTTGCGAATTGCTGTTGTCCCTTTGCGACTTTCGTCGTCGCGGTCTGTCCCTCCACGCGGGGTGGTTAATGAAGGCGTTCTTTGTTCTGCCCCCCTCCGATCGTGCTGCGATCACACGCGAGGCTCGTCAAAAGTTCGAGCCGATCATGATCTTGTGGAGCGACTTTGGAGAGCAGTGGCCGGTTCGCGCAACCGCAGCCGCCGCGTGGCTCGCTGACGCATCGTCCGTAACCGATCTCGGTTGCGGAACCATGTCGCTCGAAAGATACCTTCGTCCCGAGCAGCGTTACGTCCCCGTGGACTTGTTGCCACGTGATGAGCGAACTCTTGTGCTCGATCTCAACAAATCGTTGGATATTGAACGGCTGCCAACGTCCGAGTCGTGCGCTGTTCTTGGAGTTTTCGAATACAGCTACGCGCCCGACGAACTCGTAGCGATGCTACGTCGCCGGTACCGGCAGGTCGTGACCACGTTCAACATGCTCAGCGATGAAACTATCGAGTGGCGTATTGAACAGGGCTGGGTGAATCATTTTACGCGAGACGAATTCATCGAGCTTTTTGCGCGTCATGGCTTTGGAGCGACGCGTGAACAGCATGTACGGGCGCGCGAAAATATGTTTGACTTCTGCTGACCCGCCGACTCGGCCGCTGCGCGGAACGCCATGGATGCAAGGTTTGATTGCCCCGTGCTCGAGCCGACTTTACCGGAAGAGCGCCCGGAACTTGCTCCCCTTCGCGCGTCGTACTTCCAACGCGTTCGCAATATCGGGGACGCGGTCGCGCCTTATTTGCTGGAAAATTTGGCGGGCCGGCCTACGGTCTTGGCTCGTGCTACTGAACTTCCGTCGGCTCGTTCTACTGAACTTCCCTATGTCCTGTCGATCGGCAGCCTGATCCAGACGTCGACGCGTCCATCTTTCGTTTGGGGGACAGGCCTCATCCACCCGAGCGCAGGAATAGGGGATCCCGATCCGGCGCGCATTCTCGCGGTGCGGGGGAAGCTGACCTGGGCGGAGCTCGTCCGCAACCGCATCAGCGTCGGCGATGTGCCGCTCGGCGATCCAGGAATCCTTATTCCGCGGTTGCTTCCACCGCGCACCGCCGCCGCGCCGCGATTTCGCCTCGGACTGGTTCCCTATGTCTTTGACCGCGATCACCCGTTATTTCTCGCGGCCGCCAGAGATTCGAGCGTCAAGGTGCTCGACGTCTGCGATCCGGCGGACGTGTTCCTCGCCGAACTTGCGTCCTGCGACGCAATCGCGAGTTCCTCATTGCACGGATTGGTCTTCGGCGAGGCCTTGGGGCTTCCGACTTTGTGGCTCGAGGTCTCCGACAAGGTCGTGGGGGGCCGGTTCAAGTTCACCGATTGGTTTTCCCTCGCCCGCAATCCTCAGCGAGAGCCAGCGAGTCCCAACGGCTCGCTGACGGTCGCCGAAATCATCAGTCGATGCGAACCGAGGCAAATCGAGATCGAAAAGTCGGCGCTGGTGCAGGCGTTGACCGCGGAGGTCGTCGAAACGTGCAGTCGAATGACGCAATCACGAGGACCGATGGTCCCCGTATCAACCTGTCGTCGACGACCGTTGCCGATTTTCATCCTGTCCCACAACAATCCCGAGCGGCTCGGTCATGCGGTCTCAGCATTCCGGCGGCAGAAGTGCCGCGTCGAGATCATTGTTTGTGACAATGGCAGCGACGACCCTGAGACGCTCGCTCTCCTGGACGAGTTGGAACGTGACGGCGTGACAGTGTGCCGAAGCGCGTCGATCGACCCCTTGGACAGGTTGGAGTGGACCAACAATCTGGTACGGAACTTCTTCCAAGACTGGTCCGAGCCCTCGCGCTACGCGGTGACCGACTGCGCCGCCGACCTGTCTGCGGTCGTCTCAGGGGCTCTCGATCTTTACGATGATCTGCTCGACCGTTTTCCGCGGGCTGACAGCGTCGGGCCCGCGATCACGGATCTTCGCTCGGACGCGGTGGGCTTCGAGACAGTGGTCAATGCCAAGTGCGCTCCTCATGAAAAATGCACGTCCGGCCCGGACGATATCGTTCCCTACCGGTGTCTCGTTGTCGAGCGGGGGCTCGATTCGGGCTTTGCGATCTACCGGGCGGGAAAGCTGCTGCTCGCGACCATGAAGAGTTTACGAGTCTGCGATCCGAGTTGATTGGGCTCGCCCAGCCTGGCGCTATCAATCCGGGGACGCGTCGAGCGCGAAAATGCTCTTTGCGTCCATCCAGACCGCTGCGGGGTGTTCGGAGACGATGGCCACGAATCGAGCGATGAACTCATAGGATTTATCGTTCTGCACGAGATGATGTGTCAGCAGACCCGTCACCTCGGTAGCGTCGTAACGTCCGAGACGGCGTCCACGAAGATGGTCGATGATCTGATCGAGGTAGAGATCATCGTCTTCGAACGATGGAGGGTCGCTCCATTTGATTGGGGCCAGATGAGCGTTCGCCTGTAAAACGCCCTCGGTCGCAAATCGGGCCGCACGCGGTCCCTTCCGGGAAATGGCTACGAACCCGTTCTGTCTCAGCATCGGAAGAAAACGTTCGTCGAAGCCGTGCCAGGGAGGAGCAAAAACCGGGACCGCCTGCCGGCCAAACAAATTCGTCAGGAGAGCCAAGCCTTCCGCAAACTCGCGCGATACCTCCTCTGCTCGCCGACAGGCGGGATATTCGTTGTTGCCGCCGGGCGCATGGTTCGCATGCCGCCAGCCATGCTGGAGCACTGCGACCAACGGATGATCGCGCAGACATTCCGCGAGCGCGCGGGTTGCCAAGGCAGGAATAACGGCCATCGAAAGCGGAACGGATTCCGCGTGCCTCAACAACAGGTCCAACCGCGGCGTTGGTTCCACGGCGTCGTCGTCGCGCCACCAGAAGGTCGCGAGCGCGCCAAGGCTTCGCCAGTGATCGAGTTCTTCGGTCAGTCGCGACCAGCCACTCACGTCAGACCCCTCGTTCGGGGGCCGCCGAATCCGACGATGGTTCGCCGCTTCGTCGCAAATCGCCCAGACAATACACCCTCCAGCGAAGGCC
>JBAQGU010000523.1:0-1540 GCA_049287975.1 Roseiarcus sp. | reverse complement strand
CGATCGCGGCGTTCGTCGGCTTTGCGCTGCCCGCGCTCCTGAGCGGCGGCGAACTGCCGGCGCTGCTCTTCCTGTGCCTCGCGCTGGGCGTGATGGGCCTGACGTTCGCGCCGCTCGGCGCGCTGCTGCCCGAACTGTTTCCGACGGCGGTCGCTTATACCGGCGCTTCGGTCGCTTACAACCTCGGCGGCATTCTGGGAGCCTCGCTCGCGCCCTACCTCGCGCAACGGCTGCTGGACTACGGCGGGTTGAGCTGGGTCGGGTATTATCTGACCCTCGCGGCGGCGATCAGTTTCGCCAGCGTCGCGAGCATGAGCGAGACCGGGCGCCCGCGGCCGCGAGCCTGACGCGTGTTTTTCGAGCATGCCCCGCTCCCGCCAGCCGGCTCCCTGGCGACTCGTCTCGGATCGATACTACAATCTCCTGGCGTACCAGATTCTCTGGTGGCAGCGAAAAATGCGGGGAATTTCGCCGATCAAGCCGCTTCTTGCGAAAATTCGTCTCGAAAACATCTGCGAATTCAGCCCGCCCGTAACCTCGGCAGCTCCGTTGGCTCCTCGCGCGAAAAATCCATTGCATCGATCCGCTGCGCGCGCCGCGCCACCTTCTCGGCGGAGGTCGCGAGCATCCCGAGGTCCTCCTGCGACTGACGGAAATGGGTTTCCAGTTTGGCGGCGCGCTCAGCGAGCAGGCGAACGTCGTTAAGGAGTTTGCCCACCTCGGCCTGGATGACTTGCACGGATTCCCGCATGCGGGCGTCGCGCAGGATCGTTTGCGTGACCTGGATCGCCATCATCAGCAGCGAAGGCGAGACGATGACGATTCGGGCGCGGTGGGCCTTTTGCACGACGTCGTCGAAATGCTCGGCCAGATCCGCCCAGATCGATTCCGAGGGCACGAACATCAGCGCGATGTCCTGGGTCTCGCCCGGCGCGAGATAGCGCTCGGCGATGTCCCTGACGTGTTTGCCCACGTCGGCCCGCACGCGCTGGCCGGCGGCCTTGCGCGCCTCCCCGCCGCGGGCCTCCTTGAACGCGGTAAAGGCTTCGAGCGGGAACTTGGCGTCGACCGCGAGCACCCGCGGGTCCCCGGGCAGGCGGATGACGCAATCCGGGCGCGCCCCGCTGGAGAGCGTGAACTGAAACTCGTAAGCGCCCAAAGGCAGGCCGTCGCGCACGATCGCCTCCATGCGCCCTTGGCCGAAACCGCCGCGCGTCTGCTTGTTCGCCAGAATATCCTTCAGCGAAACGACCTCCTCGGTCATGCCGGTCAGCCGCGCCTGCGCGGCGTCGATCACCGCCAGCCTTTCGTTGAGCTTGCTCAAATTGTCGCCGGTCGTCCGTGCGTGCGTCTCCAGCCCGGCGCCCAGACGCTGGCCGACATGATCGAGCCGCTCGGAAATCAGCCGCGCTAGATCAGTCTGGCGCGAGCCCAGCCAATCGCCGAGGGTCCCCAGCCGCCCATTCAGCTCCGCGCTCGATTGCGCGAGCGCTTCGATGCGTACCTCCATTTCGCGCTGGCGTTCGGCGTCCCGTCGCCG
>JBAQGU010000522.1:0-2519 GCA_049287975.1 Roseiarcus sp. | reverse complement strand
GGTCTGCGGCAACGTGGACACGCGCGATCCCTGTACGATCTGCGCGGACGAGCGGCGCGATCCTTCGATGCTGGTGGTCGTGGAATCCGTCGGCGATCTCTGGGCTCTCGAGCGTGCGGACGCGACGCGAGGGCGCTATCATGTGCTCGGCGGGGCGCTGTCGCCGCTGGACGGCGTCGGCCCCGACGATCTCAACCTGGCGAGCCTCGTCGCACGCGTCGCCTCGGGCGGCGTGAAGGAGGTCGTCCTCGCGGTCAATGCGACCGTCGACGGCCAGACGACGGCGCATTATGTCACCGACTTGCTCGGCCCCTACGCGGTCGAGGTGACCCGGCTCGCGCATGGAGTCCCGGTCGGCGGCGAATTGGACTATCTCGACGACGGCACGCTCGCCGCCGCGATGCGGCAGCGAACGGCGTTCTGATTTCGCGTCCACGGGTCATCTAACCGCCGAGATATCGCGTATCCTATGCCGCTGGTCGCCTGTCGGCCGCGTTGAACTTCAGGAAAGGTTCTTTCCATGGCTGTCGCCGGCTCGGCTGTCCCGTCCTCCGCGCCGTTTCGTCCGCCGGCGCCGCGCCCGCGAACGAAGCCGCTGAGCGCGGTCGGCATGATCTATCAGCTCTGGCGCAACCCGCTGGAAATCTGGTCGAACGCGCATTTCGAACACCCCGTCCTGATCGGACGCACGGTGCTCGGCCTACGGGCGGTGGTGAGCGATCCGGCGGGAGTGAGGCGGGTGTTGCTCGACAACGCCACGAACTATCGCAAGGACGCGCTGCAGTTGCGGGTGCTGCGGCCGGGGCTCGGAAGCGGGCTGCTGACGGTCGACGGGGAGGGCTGGCGCGCGCAGCGCCGCGCGCTGGCGCCGTTGTTTTCTCCGCGCCAAGTCGCCGATTTCGCGCCCGCGATGCACCGCGTCGCCCGCGCCCTCGTCGAACGGATCGGCGTCGGACGGGCAGGCCGGCTGGTCGAAGTCTCCGAGGAGATGGGGCGGACGGCGCTCGAGGTGCTCGAGCAGACGCTGTTCAGCCAGGGGCTGGCGCGTGGCGCGAGCGAGTTTCAGCGTGCGGTCGCGGCCTATTTCAACACGATCGGCCGGCTGGACCCGCTGGATCTCCTCGGCGCCCCGAAATTCCTCCCGCGGCTCGGACGGCTGCGCGCGCGCGAAGCGCTCGCGTTTTTCGCGAGCGCGGTCGACGACATCATTTCCGCGCGCAAACGCCTGATCGACTCGGGCGTGTCCGTGCCCTCGGATCTGCTGACGCTGCTGCTCCGTGCGCTCGATCCGGAAACCGGGCGCGGCATGAGCTTGGACGACGTTCGCGCGAATATCGTCACCTTCATCAACGCGGGCCATGAGACGACCGCCAATGCGCTGACCTGGACGTTGTTCCTGCTCTCGCAGTCACCGGTCTGGCGCGAGCGCGTCGAGGCGGAGCTGGACGCGAAATTCGATCCCGGCCTGGACGACGATCCGCTCGCGAGGCTTCCCGTCACGCGCGCGGCGCTCGAAGAAGCCATGCGCCTCTATCCGCCCGCCGCCACCCTCAGCCGCGAGGCGATCGGCGAGGATTGGCTCGCAGGCGCGCGTATTCCCGCCGGCACGACGGTGACTGTCGCGCCCTACCTGCTGCATCGCCACCGGCGTTTATGGAAAGACCCCGATGCGTTCGACCCCGAGCGCTTTCTCGGCGCCAACCGCGATGCGATCGACCGCTATGCCTACATTCCGTTCGGCGCCGGTCCGCGCGTCTGCATAGGCATGAGCTTCGCGTTGCAGGAGGCCGTCATCGTGCTCGCGCACCTGCTCGGCGCGTTTCGCTTCGAGCTTCTGCCCGGGCATGTCGTCGAACCGGTGCAGCGCGTGACGCTGCGGCCACGGTATGGAATGCGGATGATCGTACGCCGCCGCGCGCCAGGGTGAACCCCTTTCAAGAAAGCGCAAAAAAGGGTTTGACACCGCGTCCCGACCTCCCTATATCCCGCCAACCGACGGCGCTGCCGCTTTGAGCGGTGGATTGGCTGCCGGTTCTTCGGGCCTATCGAGAATCACACCTCCCCACCGAGAGGCGGGGTGGAGTGTTTCGGTCTTTTTTTGCTTTTGGCGAGAGCCTAAGGCGGATTTGACGGCGAACTAGGCCTTCGAACGATATTGGGTTTGGGTGGTTTTCGGCGTGGGCTACGGCTCGGTCGGAACTCCCAAACCCGAGGCTCCTGCCTCGAATGCTGTTTGACAATTGTATCGGAAGAAAGAGAGACGTGGGCGGCGGTTTCCTTGCGGGGACTTGTCGTTGGTCTGGGCTTCGGCGTGAGCTGGAGTTTGGGGTGACGATGGGAACCGAAGAGATGCTGACGGTCACGTTTCAAAAATTCATCGCGCTTGGACTATTTGATTCGTATGAACGTCGTGAGACGGTCGGGCGGATTGAGGTCCGGGCGGATGTGTTTGGAACTCGTCAAGAATGCGACGCGGTCGTAAGGGCTGCGTCGAAGTGACCAGTCGGGACAAGATCTCA
>JBAQGU010000521.1:0-3860 GCA_049287975.1 Roseiarcus sp. | reverse complement strand
GGCTTGGTCCCGCGGGCGCCGGTTCCAGATCAGGACGAGTTTACGTCCGAGCGGGGGGCGCGAGCGATGAGCGAAGCTGCACAAGGCGATCGGCCTCCGCCGCAGGAATTCGAACGCGTGCTGAGCGCTGCGGCAACGGCGCAGGCCACGTTCGAGGAAGAACAGCTTCCGCTGACCAAACGCGTGCAGCGATTCCTGCATTCCTATCCGACCACCGTGCCCTTCGTCGTACTCGTGCTGGGCCTGCTGCTTGGCATGGTCGTCAATTTCTCGCACTTCGTCACGGCGAGCAATTTGTCGACCGTGCTGACCCAGGTGACGATCATCGGCATTCTCGGCATCGCGCAGACCTTGGTGATCTTGACCGCGGGCATCGATCTTTCCGTCGGCGTGATCATGGTGATTTCGTCCGTCGTGATGGGGCGGCTCGCGGTCGTCGACGGCGTGACGATATTCGTGGCGTTCCCGCTCGGGCTGTTGTGCGGAACCGCATGCGGGTTCCTCAACGGGGCGCTCGTCACGCGGCTGAAGATGCCGCCGTTCATCGTCACGCTGGGCACGCTGAGCATCATTGGCGCCCTCAACACGTTCTATTCGCAGAGCGAGACCATTCGCTCGCAAGATCTCGAGGACGGCGCGCCGTTCCTGCAATTGATGGGCGTTCCGTTCGAGATCGGCGGCGCGCGGATCATCTTGGCCAGCTTCCTGTTGATCGTGTTGGCGATGGTCGTCTGGTACGTGCTGAACCGCACCGCTTACGGCCGCCATATCTACGCCACGGGCGACGACCCCGAGGCTGCGCGCCTCGCCGGCATCGACACCGACCGCATCCTGTTGAGCGTCTACGTTCTGGCCGGGCTGATCTCAGCGATCGCCGGCTGGGCGCTGATCGGCCGTATCGGCGCGATAAGCCCGACCGCCGGCGAGAACGCCAACCTCGACAGCATCACCGCCGTCGTGATCGGCGGCACCAGCCTGTTCGGCGGACGCGGCTCGATCGTCGGCACGCTGATCGGCGCGCTGATCGTCGGAGTGTTTCGTTCCGCGGTCTCTCTCGCCGGCCTCGACGTGCTGTGGCAGGAATTCGCCATCGGCGTGCTGATCATCGTCGCCGTCGCGCTCGACCAATGGATCCGGAGGATTTCCAAATGAGCGCCGAACCAATCCTCCTCGCGCGCGGCCTCGTCAAGCGCTACGGCCGCGTCACCGCTCTCGACCACGCGGATTTCGATCTCTACCCCGGAGAAATTCTCGCCGTGATCGGCGACAACGGGGCCGGCAAGTCCTCGCTGATCAAGGCGCTCTGCGGCGCAGTGATCCCGGACTCCGGGGAAATCAGGCTCGCCGGGGACGTGATTCACTTTCGCTCGCCGATCGACGCCCGTGAAGCCGGCATCGAGACCGTCTACCAGAACCTAGCTCTGTCGCCCGCCCTGTCGATCGCGGACAACATGTTCCTCGGGCGCGAAATCAAATCGAAAACACCGCTCGGCAAGCTGTTTTTCGCCCTGGACCGCGGCGCGATGCAAAAGTTCGCGCGCGAGAAGCTCAACGAACTCGGATTGATGACGATCCAGAACATCAATCAACCCGTAGAGACGCTGTCGGGCGGCCAACGCCAGGGCGTGGCGGTGGCGCGCGCGGCGGCGTTCGCGCGCCGGGTGGTCATCATGGACGAGCCTACGGCGGCGCTCGGCGTAAAGGAATCGCGCCGCGTGCTCGAGCTGATCGTCGACGTGAAGAAGCGCGGCCTTCCCATCATCTTGATCTCGCACAACATGCCGCATGTCTTCGAAGTCGCCGACCGTATCCACATTCACCGGCTCGGCCGCCGCCTGACCGTGATCGATCCGAAAAAGCTGACCATGTCCGACGCGGTCGCGATGATGACCGGCGCCATGGCGCCCCCGGCCGAGGCGGCGGCCTAGCAATCCACGAGCGCGAGCATCGCGCGATTCCTGATCGGCAATTTTAAGATCGGGGGCAATTTCCGCCAAGGGCGCGAGCACGAAAGCGCGCTCCGCCAGTCGCGGATGCGGCGCCTTCAAGTCGACCTGGCCTACTTTGCGGGCAACCAAGGCGCCGCATTCGGGAAACCTGCGTCCGACGCAGTTATTCAACAATTATTGCGCCCAACTCGCCGAACTCTGACGAGGGCCTCGAGAAACAGTCGCTTTATATTATATGTAGCGGCAGGCTCGCCGCCGCTCAGAATCGCCAGCGCTGGGCCTTCGAAACCAGGAAATCGCGAAACGCCTGCACGCGCGCCACGTTCTTCATTTCCTCGGCATAGACGAGAAAACAATCCATCTCTGGCATGTCTGCCTGCGGAAGCAGGCGCACGAGCCCCGAATTGGGGGCGACGCAGTAATCGGGCAATACCGCGATGCCGACGCCATGTTCGACGGCCCGGATGATCGCGCCCAGATTGTTGATCGTGATATGCGGCGCCCGCGGGCTCTTCGAGTCGCGCCCGACGGTCAACAGCGAATTCAGATCATAGAGAAAGTGTGTCGCCGTCGGCGCGCCGAATGCGACCAGACGGTGGTCGTCGAGATCGGAGAGCGTGCGCGGCTGGCCGCTCTTCTTCAAATAATCGGCCGAGGCATAGGCGTGAAAGTGGACGGTGAACAGGCGCCGACGGATGAGGTCGGGTTGTATCGGTTCGCGCAGCCGTAATGCGACATCGGCCTCGCGCATGCCGATGTCCAATTCGTCGTCGGACAGCAGAAGCTGCAGCTTGACCTCGGGAAACAGTTCGACGAACTCCCCCAGCCGCGAGGAAAGCCAGTTGGCCCCGAGCGCGAGCGTGGTGGTCACCCGCAAATCGCCGTGCGGTTTTTCCCGGCTGTCGATCAGACGAGAGCGAACCGCGTCCAGCTTCAGCGCAACGTCGTGCACCGCGCCGAGCAGCGTCTCGCCTTGTTCAGTGAGAATCAGACCGCGCGCGTGGCGATGGAAAAGCGGCGCGCCGAGATCCTGTTCGAGCGCGCTGACTTGTCGGCTGACAGCCGATTGGCTCAGACCGAGCGTCTCGCCGGCATGGGTGAACGAGCCCGCCTCCGCCGCAGCCTGAAAAATGCGCAGCTTGTCCCAGTCCATAGATCCCCCCGCGCCGCCTCCGACGCGGGCATACGCGATATCCAAGATCTTCGATAGCGGCAAAGGGGACTTGCGCCGTTCCGTCGGCCGGATCGGCGTCACCTATTCGGCGGCACGGCGCAAAGGCGCCTGGGCGACCAACCAACGGTCAGCCTCTAACGCGGCCATGCAACCGAGCCCCGCGGCGGTAACCGCCTGTCGGAAGACATCGTCCGCGACGTCGCCGGCGGCGAAGACGCCCTCGATGCTCGTGGCGGTCGACCCCGGCGTCGTGGCGACATAGCCGTTCGGCTTCAGTGCGAGCTGGCCGCGCACGAGTTCCGTCGCCGGAGCATGGCCAATGGCGACGAATACCCCGTCCGAATCGACCTCCTCGAGAGCGCCGCTCGCGACATTGCGCAGCCGCGCGCCGGTGACCCCACGGGGCGTCCCGCCAGCGAGAATTTCATCGACCTCGCAGTTCCATTTATAGGCGACGTTCGGCCGCGCGGCGAGACGCTCGATCAGGATCCTCTCGGCCCGGAAAGTATCCCGGCGGTGTACGACGGTCACCTCGGCGGCGATCTTCGAGAGGTAGAGCGCCTCCTCGACCGCGGAATTGCCGCCGCCGACGACGATCACCTTCTTGCCCCGGAAGAAAAAGCCGTCGCAGGTCGCGCAAGCCGAGACGCCGAAGCCCTTGAGCATCTCTTCGCTCGGCAGGCCCAGCCACTTGGCCTTGGCACCCGTCGCCAGGATGACCGCCTCGGCCGTCAAGC
>JBAQGU010000520.1:0-3608 GCA_049287975.1 Roseiarcus sp. | reverse complement strand
ACCATCGTCTCACCAATCGACCACGGTGCCGTCCGGCAGCACCGCCGCGCGGGCTTGCTGGACCTCGGGCTGGAAGGGATGGCGCGCCGCGACCGCCTCATTGATTTCGATGCCCAGTCCCGGCTTTTCCGGTAACGCCCAATAGCCTTCGCTCAGCTGCGGCAGCCCCTGGAGGACTTCGCCGAACCAGGGGACGGCGCCCGACATTTCCTCCTGGATCACGAAATTGGGCGTCGCGATGTCGAAGTGCCAGGCGGCGACGGTGGCGAGCGGGCCCAGCGGATTGTGCGGCGCTATGCCGACCCCGGCGTTGTCGGCCATAGCGGCGATCTTGCGCGCCTCGCTCAGGCCGCCGACGTGGCAAATGTCGGGCTGGGCTATATTGAGCGCGCGCAAGCGAAACAAATCATCGAACTCATATCGATCGACCAATCTCTCGCCCGTCGCGATGGGGCAGGGGGAGCGCGACTGCACCTCCTTCATCGCCAAGGCGTCGCCCGGCTGCACGGGCTCCTCGACGAACAGCGGACGGGAGGGCGCCAGCGCCGCGATATATTGCAGCGCCGCGCTGGTCGAGGCGGGACGGCCGTGAAAGTCGACCATGATCTCGATCTCGTCGCCGAGCGCCTCGCGCAACGCCGCCATCGACTTGCCGACCTGATCGATCTCGCGCGGCGACGCCGTGAAGTGGGTGTACGGAATGGTGACGATTTTGACCGCCGTATAGCCCTTGTCCTTGACGGCGAGTCCGCGATCGACCAACGCCTTGGCGTCGAACGTCTCGTACACGGCGTTCACCTCTCCCATGCCGAGATGCGTGTAGACGCGGACGCGGTCGCGCGTCTTGCCGCCCAACAGGCGCCATACCGGCAGGCCGACGCTCTTGCCGAAGATGTCCCAGAGCGCCACCTCGATGCCGCTCATCGCCGTCTTGCCGATGACGCCGATCCGCCAGAAGCCATGCTTGTTCATGATGCGTACGAGCTGCTCGATATCGCGCGGGTCCTGGCCGAGAATGAGGGGCTCGAGGTCCTGAACGGCGCCGACGACGGCGCGCGTTTTCCACTCGAGGGTCGCCTCGCCCCAGCCGTATAGACCGGGCTCGTCCGTCTCGACGCGGACAAACACCCAGTTGCGCATTTCGGCATTGACGACGAGCGTGTGCACGCCGGTGATCTTCACCGCACTCCCTCCCCTTTTTCTTCCTTCAAAATCGCCAAGGCGCGCTGCCACCCAGTAAGGTCGTGTCATGCCCGCGAAAGCGGGAATCCAGAGCCCCGGCACGCGCGGCCAAGTCTGGATGCCCGCCTTCGCGGGCATGACAGTGACGTTTCTGCGTCATCCCCTCATTTTGTCTGCGTCATCCCTCATTTTGAAGGACTCACGCGCCTAAGTGATAGCAAGCCGGCATTTGACAGAGAAGGTAAGCCTCCGTATTCAGCTAGCTAGCTCAAACGTAGCATCTAGGTCAAGGTCGGACATGGCGAGGCGGGGCACGGCGATCTTGGGAACGTTGCGCGGCGAGCCGCTCGCCAGCGAGATCGATGGCGGCGACGCCGTGATCGCCGGACCCTCGGGACTGGTCACGCCGGTGATGCAACGCATCATCGGACTGATCCGCGCGAACGATTTGAAGCCTGGGGCGCCGATACCGAGCGAAGCTTCGTTGTCGCTCGCCTTTGGCGTGTCCCGCGCGGTCGTGCGCGAAGCGCTCCGATCCCTGGCCGCGCTGACGTTGGTCGACGTCGGCAATGGCAGGCGGGCGCGGGTCGCGATACCCGACGCGAGTGTTCTCGGCCTCGTCGTCGACCACGCGGTCTATACGGAACACGTCTCGATCCAGCAGATTTACGACGTCCGCCGAACCGTCGAGATGCGGACGGTCGCTCTCGCCGCGCTTCGGCGCACCAACGTCGAGAGCCTCGAGATAGGCCGGCATGCGGCGGCGATGCGAGCCAGCTTTCAAACGCCTGAAGTGGTCAAGACCCACGATATCGAGTTCCACGCCGCGATCGCCGTCGCGTCACGCAATCCGATGTTTTCGCTGATCGTGCAGTCCTTTCAGGACGTCACCCGCAAGACCTGGCATGTCGCCTGGCTCAGCCGGCCCTCCGAGAAGGAGCGCATGGAGAGCATCGAGGCGCACGAGGCCATCGCCGCCGCCATTTCGCGCCAAGACCCGCGCGCGGCCGAGACGGCGATGGCGGAGCACTTCGACAACAGCGTCAAGGCGCTGCTCGACGCGGGGGTCAACTGAGATGCGCCGCAACCTCTCACTTCGGAGGCGCCGATGAAGATCACCGCGCTCGAGACAATCCGGATCGACGAGTTCCCGAACCTCATCTGGCTGCAGGTCAGGACGGACGAGGGCGTGAGCGGCCTCGGCGAGACATTTTACCTCTCCAAGACCGTCGAGGCCTACGTCCACGAGGCTCTCGCTCAAAAGCTCCTCGGCCGCAACCCGCTCGAAATCGATCGGATTTCGAAGGACCTCACGGGCTACCTCGGATTTCGTTCCACCGGCGTCGAAATGCGCGGCAATTCCGCGCTCGACATCGCGCTCTGGGACATATTCGGCAAGGTCGCCGGGCAGCCGCTCGCGCAATTGCTTGGAGGCTTTTCGCGGACGAAGATCCGCACCTACAACACCTGCGCCGGCTCGTCTTATATGCGCAAGGCGACCGGACAGACTACATCCAACTACGGTATTGGCTCCGGTGAGCGGAGAGAATATGACGATCTCGACGGCTTTCTCAATCGCGCTGACGAGTTGGCGGCCGAGTTGCTGAGCGAGGGGATAACGGCCATGAAGATATGGCCGTTCGATCACGCCGCCGAGAAGACGGACGGCAGCTACATCTCTTCTGAGGACCTAGCGGCCGCTCTCGTTCCGTTCGAGAAGATCAGAGACGCCGTTGGCGACAAGATGGACGTCATGGTCGAGTTTCACTCGATGTGGCAGCTGCTGCCGGCGATGACGATCGCGCGCGCGCTCGCGCCGTTTAATACTTTCTGGCACGAAGACCCGATCAAGATGGACAGCCTCGGCTCGCTGAAACGATACGCGGAGGCGTCGGTCGCGCCCATTTGCGCGTCGGAAACGCTGGGAAGCCGGTTCGCTTTCCGGGATCTGCTGGAAACCGGCGTCGCCGGCGTCGTCATGCTGGATATCGGCTGGTGCGGCGGCGTTTCCGAGGCGAAGAAAATCGCCGCGATGGCCGAAGCGTGGCATCTGCCGATCGCGCCGCACGACTGCACGGGTCCCGTGGTTCTCACCGCTTCGACCCATCTGTCGCTCAACGCGCCGAACGCCTTGGTGCAGGAGAGCGTCCGCGCCTACTACCGGACCTGGTATCGCGATCTGGTGACGGCATTGCCCGAGGTAAAGGACGGTTTCATCTCCGTTCCTCCCGGCCCCGGACTCGGCCTCGAACTGGCGCCGGACCTGGACAAGAGATTCACGGTGACGCGGCGGGTCTCGACGCTCTGACGTCGACGATCGCTCGGCGCCGCGAAGCATGAGAAGACCAAGCAAATAATGGGAGGACCAAAATATGCGCAAATCCATCGTCGCGGCCGGCGTTGTCTCCGCGTTCGCAGTGTTCGCG
>JBAQGU010000519.1:0-5042 GCA_049287975.1 Roseiarcus sp. | reverse complement strand
ACCTCGCCCACTTCAAACGGCACTCCGACGACTTTGCCGTTGACCTTGAAGGCGTCCACCGCCGTTGAGGACATCGCGGCCTCGACCGGCCCGACATCGGCGGTAATATCCTTGAGGAAGCCGGCCTTGTCCTGCGCCTGCATGACGCCGCCGGCCCAGCTATAGAACAGGTCCGGACGGGATTCGCTGGACTGCAACATCGTCGTCAGCTTGGCCTTGAAGGCTTCGTTTTCCAGATACTTGAATTCGACCTTCACGCCCTTGTGCTCAGCGTTGTAATCTTTGGCGATCTTCTCCCAGATCGCCTTTTGGGCGGGGTTTTCGCTGACGTGTAGGACAGTGACGGTCGTATCGGCCCAGGCCACGCCGGCCCCGAGAGCAATGGCGAAGGACGCGAGGGCAAGGCTGCGAAAACTCATGGTCTCCTCCCGAGAGAAAGTGGGTCTCGGACGATGGCTTGTTTTTTGTCCGCGACGCGTATTAAATGTGTCCTGACTTTTCGGCGCTGTCAAGCCGCCGCGCATATTTTGTGGTCGCAGGGTTGACACAGACTCCTTGACGATGGAATTAATTCCGGCTCGCGAACAAAAATCCCCGGAAGGCGAACAGGCATATTCGATGAAGACCGCCGACCCGGAATTGATGCGCGCCATCAATCGCTTCCACGTGATGGATGCGATCCGGCGGCTTGGGCCGAATTCGCGGGTGGAAATATCCGATTTCACCGAATTGAGCGCGACGACCGTCTCGGCGATCACCGCGGCCCTGCTCGACGATCGATTGATCATTCCGATTCCGGTCGGGGCGGTGCGCGATGCGGGACGCGGCCGCCCGCGGGTGATGTTGAAACTGAACCCAGACGCGGCCTTTGTTGTCGGTGTGAAGCTGGCGCCCGATCAGATCACCGTCGCTGCGACCAATTTCTGCGCCGACGTGCTGCAGAACCTCAGTTTGCCGATTAGAATCGATCGGCAATCGGCGCCTGTCATCGCCGACCTGGTCGAGGACGGGGTGCGCCGCTGCGTCAGCGACGCCGAACTCTCGATGGCCGAAATCGCCGGCATCTGCGTCGGGCTTCCCGGCGTCGTCGAACGCGCCGCCGGCATCTGCCGGCAGAGCCCGATTTTCGGCGAACGCGACGTGAACTTCGCCGCGGATCTGACGAGGCGCCTCGGCGTCGCGGTTTCGATCGACAGCGACGTCAATCTCGTCACATTGGCAGAGCATTGGTTCGGCCAGGCGCGCGAACTCGACGATTTTCTGGTGGTCAATGTCGAACAGAGTCTCGGGCTCGGCATTCTGCACAATGGCGAATTGTTTCGTGGCGCGAACGGCCTCAGCCCGGACTTCGGCGACGTCATGGTCAGGCCGCCCGGGAGCGGCGGCGGCCGGCTCGCGGCGGTGGCGTCGGAAGCTTCGGTCCTTGCCGAGGTCGAAGTCGCCATGCGCGGCACGGAGCACGAGGCGGCATTTCGCGGCGGCCGCGGCATGGCGCTGGCGCTGCAGCTGGCGACGGCGGGCGATCAGCGCTGCATCGGCATATTGGCCTCGGCGGGCGAAGCGCTGGGTTTTGCGATCGCCAACCTGATCACGCTGTTTGCTCCGCCCAAAGTCATCATCGCGGGGCGCGCGATGGCGACGAGCGAGTTCTTCATCGGGCCGTTGCGGGAAACGCTGGCGGCGCTGCTGCCGCCGAGTCTCGCCGATGTCGCGCAAATCGTCGTGCGCGAATGGAGCGATGGGATTTGGGGCCGCGGCGCGGCGGCTATGACGCTGCGAGATCTCTATGGCGCGCCCTGGGGCACGACCGGTCCGGCGCGCCGTCCTCGAGCATCGGTCGCCACGGCAGGAGATTCGCCATGAAGCGCGTCGGGGTGGGAATCATCGGTTGCGGCGTCATCAGCGGCGCCTATTTGAAGGCGGCGAGGAAATTTCCGATCCTCGAGATCGTCGCCCTTGCGGACGCCAACCCCGCGGCCGCCGAAGCGCGCGGAGAGGAGTTTGGAATTCCCGCACGTTCGGTCGAAGCCCTGCTCGACGACCCCGCGATCGAAATCGTCCTCAATCTGACGATCCCAAAAGCGCATGTCGAGGTCGCCCTCCAGGCCGTCGCGGCGGGGAAGCATGTCCACTCGGAAAAGCCGCTTGGGATCCATCTCGATGAAGCGGGCGCCTTGCTCGCGGCCGCGCGAGTCAAGGGAGTGCGCGTCGGCTGCGCGCCGGACACGTTCCTTGGCGGCGCGCATCAGACCGCGCGCAAACTGATCGACGAGGGATTGATCGGCATGCCGATCGGCGGCACGGCCTTCTTCATGTGCCCGGGTCATGAGCGCTGGCACCCCAATCCAGGGTTCTACTACCTCGGCGGCGGCGGCCCGATGCTCGACATGGGCCCCTATTACATCACCAACCTCGTCAATCTGCTCGGGCCGGTGGCCAGCGTGAGCGGCGTCGCGACGCGGTTGCGGAGCGAGCGGGAAATCACGAGCGAGCCGCTGAAGGGGACGCGCATCCCGGTGGAGGTCGCGACCCATGTCACGGGCACGCTCGTCTTCGTCAACGGCGCCGCCGTGACGATCGCGATGAGCTTCGACGTGCACAGGCACAAGCACGCGCCGATGGAAATCTACGGCGAAAAGGGTTCGCTGCTGGTTCCCGATCCCAATTTCTTCGGCGGAACGATTGAATTCGCCACCGCGTCGCAGGATTGGAAGGTCATGCCGACCCAACACGCCTACGCCGACGACAATTATCGCATCATCGGCGTCGCCGACATGGCGCAGGCGATCCGCGACGACCGGCCGCATCGCGCGAGCGGCGGCCTCGCCTATCACGTGCTCGAGGTGATGCAGGCATTCCGGACTTCGTCGGACACGGGCGCGGCGGTCGCGATCCAGAGCCGTCCGGCGCGACCAGCGATGCTGCCTCTGCCCTCGATCGTGGGCCCGCTCGACTGAGGCGGCGGCGATATATCTACACATGGAGGGATTCGAAATGCGCGAAGCATTGATCGTCTGGGGCGGCTGGAGCGGACACGAGCCTGAAAAAGGCGCCCACATCCTCAGCGGAATGCTCGAGGCGGACGGCTTCAAGGTCTATATCGAGAACACCACCGAGGCATTCGCCGATCCCGCGATCCGCGATATGAGTCTGATCGTTCCGATCTACACGATGTCGAAGATCGAAAAGGAAGAGGCGGAGAATTTGACTGCCGCCGTGCGCGGCGGCGTCGGCCTCGCCGGCTACCACGGCGGCATGTGCGACGCCTTCCGCGATTGCGTCGAATATCAGTTCATGTGCGGCGGGCAATGGGTTGCCCATCCCGGTAACATCATCGACTACCGCGTCGACATCGCCCGGCCCGACGATCCGGTCATGCAGGGGCTCGGCGGTTTCGCGTATCGCTCCGAACAATATTACATGCACGTCGATCCTTCGAACGAAGTGCTCGCCACGACGACGTTTTCGGGCGAGCACGCGCCCTGGATCGAAGGCGTCGTGATGCCGGTGGCATGGAAGCGGAAACACGGCGCCGGGCGCGTCTTCCACAGCTCGCTCGGGCATGTCGCGGCTGAATTCGACGTGCCGGAAATGCGGACGATCCTGCATCGCGGGATGCTCTGGGCGGCGCGCTGAGGGCCGCCCTCAATTCACGAGGGCGATAGCCAGCCCATCCCAGCCCTTGACTCCGACCGTCTGCAGCGCGGTCGCGCTGACGCGCGGCTCAGCCGCGAGCATGTCGAAGAATTTGCGAACGCCGAGAACATCGGGATCGCGGCTCTTGGGGTCGGCGACGGCGCCCTCGCGCACGACGTTGTCGACGACGATCACGGCGCCCGACCGGCTGAGGCGCAACGCCCACGAAAAGTAGGCCGAATTGTTCGGCTTGTCGGCGTCGATGAAAACGAAGTCGAAAGGCGCCCCGCCTTCGGCGGCGAGGATCGGCAGCGTGTCGAGCGCCCCGCCGACCCTGAGATCGATGCGGTCGGCGAGGCCTGCTCGGCCGAAATTGCCGCGGGCGACTTCGGCGCGGCGCGGGTCTGCCTCGAGCGTCACGAGCCGGCCCGGCGGCGGCAACGCGCGCGCGAGCCAGATCGTGCTGTAGCCGCCGAGCGTGCCAATCTCGAGAATGCGGGATGCGCGAACCATTCGGGCGAGCAGATGCAGAAACTTGCCCTGCGCGGCCGAGACGTCGATCGCAGGCAGGCCGGCGGCGGCATTGGCCTTCAGCACGGCCTCGAGGGCGGGATCGGAGATTTTGAGCCGATCGTTGAAATAAGCGTCGACTTCGGACCATTTCGGCTGGGGCATGGGAATCCTCGATGGTTCGACGCGCCTCGTGCAGGGGCTACGACGCGTCCGGCGTCAGCAGTGCGAGCTCCGGAAAGTAAGTGCGGTAGCGTTTGGCGTCACGCGTCAGCAATGCAATTCGAAGCACACTGGCGTGGCCGCCAATCAGGAAGTCGGCCAACACGTTCGTTCGCACGCCCCCGGCGCCGCGATAGAGCCTGAAGGCTTGCACAGCCCGAAACGCCGCGGGTTTGGTCAACTCCGAATAGGTCAGGTCAAACTGCGCGAGTTCGAGGATCGCATGCGGACTGCGTGGCGAATCCGATCGCGAACTCGGCATAGACGGCTACGTCGGTCAACAAGGGTCCACGCCTGCGAGCCGCGGCGAGCGATTTGCGGGACCAGTCTGCCCATTGGGCGCTGCCCGACGCGATATCGATGAGGATATTGGTATCGACGAGCGTCAAACCTCGCTCCGGGTCATTGCCATGACCTCTTCCGTCGTGAACCCCTCGAACGGCCGTCTTCGGCTCATGTCCTCTAGCCTACGCAGATATTCCTCCTCGTTCGCGTCGCTCGGCTCGATGCTCTCGATGATGACGCCGCCCTCTGCACGGGCGCGCACATTCCCGCGGTCTCCGGGACGAATTCCGGCCGCTTCGCGCACCGTTTTCGGCAACGTGACCTGACCCTTTACTGTGACCGTCGTGGCCATCACGATGTCCGTATTACAATCGCTCTCAAGGTAAAAC
>JBAQGU010000518.1:0-7709 GCA_049287975.1 Roseiarcus sp. | reverse complement strand
GCAGCTCCGTCCGACACACTCGATCAAATCATTGAGAAAGCCCACCGAATCGTAGAATCGGAACTCGACCCAAAACACAAGCGACTTTTTCGCAAAATCGGCGCAATCGCTAAAATGAGAATTGCTGAGTTACCATCGAAACGGTTGCGCAAACGTTTCGATAGGGATAGCCTGCCTCCGCCAGCGCTGAATGATCGTCCGGTCCCGAGACGATGAGCGCGGGGGAGACGCGCGGGTTGAGAGCGAAATCGTCGCAAATTCAGCGTCGTTCCCGCGGGGTCATGGACGCGGCGTCGTCCACGATCATCGATGTCGCGCGGAAGGCCGGCGTCTCGGTCTCGACGGTTTCCCACGTCATCAATCGAACGCGCCGCGTGATGCCCGAAACGACACGGCTCGTCGAAGCCGCGATCGAGAGCATCGGTTACCGGCCCAACACGCTGGCGCGCTCGCTCAAGACGGCGTCCTCCAAGAGCGTCGGCATCGCGATATCGGCGATCTCGAATCCCTATTTCAGCGACATCATCTGCGCGATCGAGACGGAATGCGCTCGGATCGGTCTGATGGTGTTTCTCTCCGATACGCAGGACGATCCTGAGCGCGAACTCGCCGTCGTCCAATCGCTGCATCAGCGGCGAGTCGACGGCATCATCCTCGCGCCGTCGCCGGACCCGTGGCGCCGCGCGCTGAACTATCTGGAGATCGTCGGGATCCCCTGCGTGCTCGTCGATCGTCTGCCGAACCCGAAGTTCGATCAGGTGGGCGTCGAGAACCGGCAGGCGATGGAGCTGCTGATCGGCCATGTCGCATCGTTCGGACATACCCGCATCGGGTTCATCGCCGGACATCCCGGCTTCGAGACCACATTGGAGCGCATCGACGGCTACAAGTCGGCCTTGGCGCGCCGCGAGTTGGCGTTCGATCCGTCCTTGCTCGTCACGGGCAGCGCGAGCACCGCCTCCGCGATGGCCTCGACCCATGCTCTGCTGAGCCTGGCTCGGCCTCCCACCGCAATAGCGACCGGCAACAACATGGCGACGATCGGGGCGATGCGCGCCATCCGGGCGCTCGGACTCCGGGCGCCCAAGGATCTGTCCATCGTCGGGTTCGACGATTTCGAATGGGCGGACTGCTTCGAACCGAGACTGACCCTGCTCGCCCAGCCGTGCGAGGAAATCGGGCGCCGGGCCGCCGCCCTGCTGGTGGAGCGGATCGCTTCCCCCGACGGCGAACGGCGAACGATCCGGCTCGCCGCCGCGTTGCGCTTACGCGATTCCTGCGGGCCGCCGCCATGAACGTCGCCGTAGCCGCGCCGGATCGCGGCATCCCTTTTCTCCAAGCGCGCGGGGTCAAAAAGCACTTTGGCGGCGCCCAGGCGTTGCGAGGCGTCGATTTCACGCTGTACGGCGGCGAAGTGCATGCGCTGCTCGGCGAAAACGGCGCCGGCAAGACGACGCTGATGAACATCCTTTCGGGCGTACATGCGCCGGACGACGGCGAGATCACGATCGCGGGGCAGGCGGTGCGCTTCGAGGATCCGCGCGAAGCCCAAGCCGCCGGCATCGCCACGATCTATCAGGAGCTGGACCTCGTTCCGAGCCTGAGCGTCGCCGCCAACCTGTTCCTCGGGCGTGAGATCGTGCGCGCCGGCCGCCTCGACGAGCGCGCGATGCGCCAGGAGGCGCGCACCCGGCTCTCAGTGATCGACGTCGACATCGACATCGGCCGCAAGGTCGAGGATCTGTCGATCGGCCATCGGCAAGTGGTGGCGATCGTCAAGGCGCTGTCAAACGCCTCGCGCATTCTCATCATGGACGAGCCCACCGCGGCGCTGACTTCGACGGAAGCCGAGCGGCTGTTCAAGATCATGCGCGACCTCAGCGCCAAGGGCGTTGGCATCATCTATATTTCGCACCGGCTGGAAGAGGTGCCGCGCGTCGCCGATCGCGTCACGGTGCTTCGCGACGGACTGGTCGCTGGCGAAGCCGCGCCCAACGCGCCGCAGGCCGAACTCGTCCGGCTTCTGGTCGGCCGGCCGCTCGGCGACCTCTATCCCAAGCGCGTGCAGACATCCGGTCGCAGGCTCCTGAACCTCGATCGCGCGCGCTTTCGTCTCAGGCGTGAACGTGCGGGCTGGCAGCCGCCTCGGGACGTCACTTTGAGCGTGCACGCCGGCGAAATCGTTGGGCTCGCTGGGGTGATGGGCGCCGGGCGAACGGAGTTGCTGTCCGCTCTCTATGGGACCGGCCTCTCGGGCGGATGGCAAGGCGTCGTCGAAGTCGACGGCAAGCCAGCTAGGCTGACGTCGGTCCGCGCCGCTCGGCGCGCGGGCCTCGCCTTCGTGACCGACGATCGGCGCGGCGGCGGCCTCATGCTGCGCATGCCGGTGGGCCGCAATCTCGTCATGTCGATTCTCGACCGCATCTCGCTCTTCGGCTTCATGTCCGGCCGGATGGAGGCGGATGCGGCGCGGCGATCGTTCGACGAGTTCGACATCCGGCCGCGCGACGCGCGCATCGTGGCAGGCTCGCTGTCGGGCGGCAACCAGCAGAAAGTGGTTCTCGCCAAGGAAGTTCTCGGCGAGCCCAAACTGCTGCTGCTGGACGAGCCGACGCGCGGGGTCGACGTCGGCGCCAAGGGCGAAATCTACGCGCGCTTGCGCGAACTCGCCGGCGAAGGGCTCGGCGTCCTCGTGGCGTCGAGCGAAATGCCGGAATTGCTGGGTCTCTGCGATCGCATCGTCGTGTTGCGCGCGGGCCGCACGGTCGCGGAATATGAGGGCGGCGTCGACGAGCACACCGTGCTGGCGGCGGCGTCCGGCGAGGAGAGCGCCCGGGAGAGCGCCCATGTCTGAGGTCGGCGCACGGGCGAGACCGCCCCTGATCGAGACGGCCAAGGCCAGGCCGAGAATCGATCTCCTGTCGCTGGCGGTCCGCTTTCAGAGCCTGATCGGCCTGGTTCTGGTCGTCATCGGCGGCGTCATTTTTTCGCCTGTGCGTCACGGCCACATCCTGTTCCTCGCGCCCGACAACGTCGCCAACATCATTCGCGCGATTTCCGAGACCGGCATCATTTCGGTCGGTATGACTTTCGTCATCATAACCGCCGGCATCGACCTTTCCGTCGGCGCCTTGCTGAGCCTTTCGAGCGTATTGACCGCGACGATGATGGTCAGCGTCGGCTGGGGCCTGCTGCCGACGCTGCTCGCCGTTCTCGCGGTCGGCGCGGCGTTCGGCGCGATGCAGGGCTCGATTTCGACCCGTTTCCGGCTGGAGCCGTTCATCGTCACGCTCGCGGGGCTGCAAGTCGCGCGCGGCCTGGCGCTGGTCGTCTCCAACAACCAGTACATCAACATTTCGTACGGCGACGGGCCGGGCCTCGCGCCGCCGATCTTCGCGATCCTCGGCGATCGGCTGTTCAACAACACCGTGCCGGTCGCCACGCTCGTCTTCGTCGTCTTCGCGGCCGTGGCGACGATCGTGCTCAATACGACGCGGTTCGGCCGCTACGTGTTCGCCGTCGGCGGCAATGAGCGCGCTGCCCGGCTTTCCGGCGTGCCGGTGTCCGCGATCAGGATTTCCGTCTACGCGATCACCGGGTTTGCTTCCGCGGCGGCGGGCATCGTGCACGCCGGGCAGTTCAACTTCGGCAGCGCCAACGATGGCACTGGCTATGAACTGACCGCCATTGCGGCGGTCGTGATCGGCGGAACGAGCCTGTTCGGCGGCGCCGGCTCGATGATCGGCACCGTCGCCGGCAGCGTCATGCTCGGCGCGCTGGCGAACGTTTTGCAGCTCAACAACATCAATGCCGCTCTGCAGCTTCTGGCGACGGGCGCGATCATCGTGCTCGCCGCGGTCCTTCAGTCCCTCGTCCGTCGCCGCGAGGGAGTGTCGCGTTGAGTTTCGGCGGCATTTGCGCAAACGCCGACGCCGGTAGGACCGGCTCCGGCGGACCATTGACCACAATCCGAAATAGGGAGGTATTCAAAATGAATACAAGGCAACGAACCCGGCGCTGCTGGCGAGCGCCAGCCTCCGCCGGAGCCGCGCTCGCGCTGATGGCGAGCACGGCGATATCAGCGCCGCTGGTGAAAGATTGCGGCAAGGACGGCAAATATATCATAGGCTTCTCGCAGGCAAATAATGCAGAGCCCTACCGGCAGCATGTCAACGACGATCTGACCGCGGCGGCGAAGGCCGTGCCCCAGTTCACGCTGCAGATCGCCGACGGCGCCGGCAACGTCAACACGCAGACCTCGCAGGTCGACAATTTCATCACCCAGAAGGTCGATATGATCCTGATTTCGCCGTTCGAAGCCTCGCCGCTCACGCCCGTCGTGGCGCGGGCGATCAAGGCGGGCATTCCGGTCATCGAACTCGACCGCAAGACCGTCGGCGATCCCGGCAAGGACTACACCGCGTTCATCGGCGGCGACAACTACAAGATCGCCCTCGAAGCCGGCAACTATGCCGCCGACACTCTGCTGCCGGGGGGCGGCGAGGCAGCCGTCCTGGAAGGCCTGCCGAGCTCGACGCCGGCGGTCGAGCGTCTCAACGGCTTCAAGGACGGCGTCAAGAAGAACGACAAGATCAAGATCGTCGCGGAACAGGCCGCCGACTGGCTCCCGGATAAAGCTCAAACGGCCTTTTCCGCGATGCTGCAGGCGCATCCCGACATCAAGGTCGTCTACGCCAGCAACGACATGATGGCGGCCGGCGCCCGCCTGGCGGCCAAGGGCGCCGGGAAGAAGGAAGGCGAGATCAAGATCATCGGCACCGACGGCCTGCCAGGTCCCGCGGGCGGCATCCGCGCGGTTGCGGAAGGGGAGTGGGCCGCGACTTTCACCTACCCGACCGGCGGCCCCGAGGCGATCGCGATGGCGAAATCCATCTTGCTCGACTGCGCGGCCTCGGTGCCGACGACCGTCACCGTTCCGACCCTCGCGATCACCGACAAGAACGCCAAGAGCCTGATGGGCAAGTGAGCGACTGAGGCCGACCGCTCGAGCGTGGAGCGATCCGACGGGCTGAATTTCGGCCCGTCGGGACGAAACCGAGATTTTCTCGGCTCTGATCGGCGAGGTCTACGACGCCGCGGCCGAGGCGCGGGCCGCCACGACGGCGTTCTTCAAGGGCGTCTTCGGATTGTGAGGCGGCCGCCGTCCCGGCCTCGCGCCGAGCCAATCTTGCCGGAATGGCCGACTCGCCCCATGTAGGCCCCGGGGCCTTCATCGTGCCTCCCGACTACAAAATCGAAAAACAGGACAGGGGCGAATGGATGATGTCTATGGCCGCCGAACGCGAGTCTCCGCATCAGAAACATGCGGCTTTTGACGGGTCCGAAAATCCGCTCGCCCGGCGCATCGTCGATCTGCACATCTGGGCGATGCAGGCGGGGTTGCGCGGCGCGACGGCGGGCGATCTGTTCGACGGCTATTGCCAGCGGCTCGTGATCACCGGTTTCCCGCTGATGCGGGCCTATGTCTCCACCCAGACCCTGCATCCGCAGTGGAGCGGCTACGGCTACACTTGGCGGCGCGACCTGAATTCCGTCCATTACCAGCAATTCGCGCGGGGAGGCGGCCAGTCTGAGCAGTGGCTGCGCAGCCCTTTCTATGCCGTTATAGTGCGGGCGCAGGCGGGCGAGGCCAATCCCTGGCTGCGTCGGCGCCTGGAACTCGGGCCGGAACACCGCGACTTTCCCGCGCTGATCGAATTTCACGCTGCCGGCGCGACGGACTACGTGTGTACGGTGTACACGTTCGGCGAGCATGGCGACCCCGCGCACGGCAAGGGCGTCGTCTATTCCTTCACCACCGATCGTCCCGGCGGCTTCGACGACGAGCAACTGGAACTATTGCGCTCGACGCTTCCCGGACTTTCGCTGGCGATGAAGGCCCACGCGGGCTACGACATCGCCTCCAGTCTATTGCAGACATATCTAGGCCACGACGCGGGCCGCCGTGTCCACAGCGGCGCTGTCGAGCGCGGCGCCGCGCACAGCCTGCACGCCGTGCTCTGGTACGCCGACATCCGGGGCTTCACCTCGGTCAGCGACACATCGGCCGGTCCCGCCGTCATCGAAATGCTCGATGACGTGTTCGAGACACTGACCGCGTCGCTGCGGACGCGCGGCGGCCAGGTCCTGAAATTCATCGGCGACGCGATGCTCGCGACGTTCTCGTTCGAGAAGGCCGATCAGGCGGAAACCTGCCACCGTGCGCTCGACGCGGCGATCGAGGCGATGCAGGCCCTGGAGGCGCGCAATGCGGAGCGCGCGGCGGCCGGGCGGCCGACCGTCAGCGTCGATCTGGCGCTGCATGTCGGGGAGGTGCTCTATGGCAATGTCGGCGCGGCCGATCGGCTCGATTTCACGGTGATCGGGCCCGCGGTCAACGAGGTCGCCCGGATCGAAAAACTGTGCGACGCGCTCGGCCGCAAAGTCCTCGTCTCCGCTCAGTTCGTCGGATCGGGACTCAGTTGCTCCGGACGGCTGGAGTCGCTGGGCCGCTTCACCCTGCGCGGCGTCGCCGAACCGAAGGAAATCTTCGGATTGATCGCCGAGGGCGCGCAGAACGACGACACGCCGTTCCCGGAGGCGGAAGCGCGTGTCGCCGCGTCGCTTTAGGCGACGCCCAAAAGCAATTGTTTCTGGGCGTCGCCTTGAACTGGCCCCGCCTCACAGACCGCCGATGTAGTCCTGCACCGTGCGCCTGGCGTCGTCGCGCGCCTTCTCGCGCGCGGCGCGGGTCGCCTTCAGCGTGTCGAGCTGAGTCTCCTCCTGGTCGAGCTTGCTCAGGTAGCGTTTTTGCAGATCGGAGCCGGCGCCGACCGCGGGCAGGAGGGTCTTCAGGCGGTTCTGATCCTGGACGATTTCGTTGATCCCAGCGGTCGTTTCGGCAGCCGCGCGCTCGGCGGCGGAGAGCTTGGCGCGTAGGTCGACGAGCTTGGCGAGCTGGTCGCGGGTAGCGGCGTCGATTTCGCGCGCCTTGACGTAGAAGCCGAGGGCGCCGTCGTCGACGCTGGCGAGCGCGACCAGTCGGGTCTCCGTCTTTTCCTGCGTGACGACGAAGGTCTGAGCGTCGCCAGCCTTGACGTCGAACGGGATGCGATAGCGCCCTTCCGACTCGGCGATTTCACCGTTCGCCGGCTCGACGAGCTTCCAGCCCTCGAGTTTGGGCGCCACGATGATCAGATGGCGCGGCTCGGTCGCCTTGACGCGATATGTGGTCTTGCGCCGGTCGAGGCTCTCGATCGTCAGCGTCCCCTTGGCGATCGTTCCGCGCGTCAGGTCGGCCGCGTCGGCCTCGCTGCTGTCCACCAGCACCTTCCGATCGAGCGCGTAGCTGAGCAGTCGGGAATCGCCCGCCGGCAGCGCGGAAAGGCGGGAATCGCCGACATGAGATACGCCTTCGGCGCCCTCTTCGTAGATCGTCACGATGCCCGGCGGCAGTCCACTCTTGCCGTCGTTGGTCAGCTTGACGGCGCTCAACGGGTGATGCGCGTCGACCTCGCTCTGGTAGAGCGCCAGACGCTCGATCGGCGCCGGGCCGCCGATGATCGGCAGCGACAGCGTGCGGCCGTTGGCGACGCTGACCGGATACGGGACATGGAACGAAACCTGTGTCAGCCCTTCCTGCGCGGTGACGTTCTTGTCCGCGACGGCGACGGTCGTGGGGCGCGGCTCCAGTTGATCGAGCGCGGCGC
>JBAQGU010000517.1:0-2709 GCA_049287975.1 Roseiarcus sp. | reverse complement strand
TATCGAATGAGGGAACGATCACCTCTGAGAAAGCGGCGTCGCTGGATCGACTCTTTGGCGATAGCGATTGGCGACGAGAACTCTTGAGCGAGGAAACGGTGACTGAACTCGACGGCACGACTCGCAAGAAGCCCATCAAGATCGCGACACCAGATGTCGTCACTCGTTACATGATCTTGAGGATGGCCAGTGTTTTCAAGGGCGGCGTATTGAAGGAGTGGTTGCCTCTAGGTCGCGGCGGATCCCATTGGTATTCGCTTCTTTTCGCGTGGGGCAATAAGAGTGAGGCTGCGGGCAGAATCGCTTCTGATATTGCGTCGCATTTGATGACTCGGAAATGATATGGCCGGCCCTTCCGATATCGACTGGACAGATGCGACCTGGAACCCACTCGTCGGTTGCGCGATGGTCTCGCCGGGCTGCACAAATTGCTACGCCATGCGGATGGCAGCGCGCCTCCAGTCGATGGGTGTCGCGCAATATCGAGGCGTAACCCGTAAGAGCGGCGGAAAGTTCGTCTGGACGGGCACATTGCGGGTCAACGAAAGCACGTTCCATGCACCACTGGGTTGGAAAAGGCCGAGGAAAATCTTCGTAAACTCCATGTCGGACCTGTTTCAAGAAGGCGTCGGCTACGACGTGGTCGCCCGCGTGTGGGAAGTCATGAAAGATTCGCCTCAGCACGTGTTTCAAATTCTAACCAAGCGCCCGGATCGTATGCGCCGGATTCTCAGCGAGAGCCGACTACCTATTTTGCCGCACGTTTGGTTAGGCGTGTCTGTCGAGAGTAGCGCGTACATTAGGCGGATCGAGGACCTTCGAGAGACCCCAGCGCACGTTCGCTTTATTTCGTTTGAGCCGCTCATCGGTCGCGTTGGGCCGGTCGATCTGACTGAGATTCATTGGGCCATCGTCGGCGGCGAGTCCGGACCCAAGTCTCGACCTATTTTGGAAGAATGGGTCGACGAATTACTGGACGAATGCACAGCCCAAGATGTCGCATTCTTTTTCAAGCAATGGGGTGGCGCGAACAAAAAGGCAACCGGCCGAAGCTATCGTGGGCGGACCTGGGATGCGTATCCTGAAAGCGCAGCGCTAACTTAACGACAGCGCGCCGCCGCCGGCGGGATCGCTCAGCGACGCTGGCGGGTTGCTGACGCTGATCAACGCGTCGCAGTTGTGCGTCGACGGGGCGTCACCCACGCAGGCGGCGATCCCGAGCCGGGATGCGGCGCCAGCTTCGCCTAGCCCGGCTCCGCGCCTTGGTCCGTTTTCGCGCTTGCCATCACCCGGTCCCGAGGTCATGTAGGAAAAGAGGCGGCCGACGTCAGATCGCGCCTTCTCGAGGGAGAGCCTCGCATGCTGGACGCAACTACCTCGACCTCCCTGCCGCTCTCCGCCGCGCCACAGTCGAAAATCGGCGCCGTGCTGCGCGCGACCGGCGGCAATTTCCTCGAGATGTATGACTTCTTCCTGTTTGGCATCTATGCCGCGCCGATCGGCAAGGCGTTCTTCCATACCGGAACGGAGTTTCTCGACACGTCCGCCGCGTTCGTCGTCTTCTGGGTGGGCGCGCTGATGCGTCCGGTCGGCGCGATCTATCTCGGCGCCTATGTCGACAGCATCGGTCGCCGCAAGGGGCTGATCGTCACGCTCGCGATCATGGCGATCGGCACCGTGATCATCGCGGTGACGCCCAGCTATGCGACGATCGGCGTCGCGGCGCCGATCATCGTCGTGCTCGGCCGGCTGTTGCAGGGCTTTTCCGCCGGCGTGGAGCTCGGCGGCGTATCCGTCTATCTCGCGGAGATCGCGACGCCGGGGAAGAAGGGGTTCGTCACCTCGTTCCAGTCGGCGAGCCAGCAGATCGCGGTCTTCGTCGCCGCGCTGATCGGCTATGTCGTCAGCCGGACCCTCGTCCCCGAGGCGATCACGGCTTGGGGCTGGCGCATTCCGTTCCTGATCGGCTGCCTGATCGTGCCGCTGATCTTCGTCCTGCGCGGCTCGCTGCAGGAGACCCCGGAATTCCTCGCCAAGAAGACCCACCCCAAGCCGCCGGAAATCTATCGCGCCGTCTGGGAGAATTTGCCGACGGTCGCGCTCGGCATGCTGATGGTGATGCTGACGACCGTTTCTTTCTATTTCATCACCGTCTACACGCCGGATTTCGGCAAATCGCTGAATCTCTCGCCGAGCGACGCGCTGCTGGTGACGTTGATCGTGGCGTTGGCCAATTTCTGCTGGCTGCCGATCGGCGGAGCGGTCTCCGACCGGCTCGGCCGAAAGCCCGTGCTGCTTGCGGCGGGAGCGCTGATGCTCGTATCGGCCTATCCGGCCCTGACCTGGCTCGCCTCGGCGCCGAGCTTCCAGAAGCTGATCGCGGTCGAGATGGTGTTTTCGCTCGGCTATGGCGTCTATAACGGCGCGATGGTCGCCGCGCTCACGGAGGTCGTGCCGCCGCAGGTGCGCGCCTCGTGTTTCGCGCTCGCCTATTCGCTCGCCGCCGCGCTGTTCGGCACGTCGACGCCGCTGATCTCGAAGACGATCATCGGCCAGACCGGCGATCGCGGCGCGCCGGCCTTTTGGTTGATGCTCGCCGCGGCGGCGTCGATCGCCGCCGCCCTGGCGCTCTACAGCCGCGCCGCCAACCTGCGGCGTCGCTGAACGAAAGGCGTCATTTCGCTTTTGCGCCCCTCGACGCATCTGGAT
>JBAQGU010000516.1:0-5445 GCA_049287975.1 Roseiarcus sp. | reverse complement strand
GCGGAGGCCCGCGGCGCCGAGGCTTCGGCGCAGGCGAAGGAGGCGCGCGACTATCTCGATCTCGCCGCATCGCTGCTCGGCGAGCCGCGGCCGCGTCTGTTCGCGGTCGGCGGCCTCAGCGGCTCCGGCAAGTCGACGGTGGCGGCGGCGCTGGCGCCATTGCTGGGCTTGCCGCCGGGCGCGCGCATTCTCTCGAGCGACCGCATCCGCAAGCGCCTTCACGGCGTGCGTCCGGAAGAGCGGTTGCCTCTCGAGGCCTATCGGCCCGAGATCTCCGCACGCGTGTATGCGACGATGCGCGAGGCGGCGCTCGAGGCGCTTCGCGCGGGCTGCGCGGTGGTCGCGGATGCGGTATTCGACAGGCCCGGGGAGCGCGAAATGATCGAAGACGTCGCTCGCATCGCCGGTACGCCGTTCGACGGCGTCTGGCTCGAGGCGCCGATCGGCACGCTGACGAGGCGGCTCGAAGCGCGGACGCATGACGCTTCCGACGCCACGACCGACGTTCTCGCCGGCCAACTGCGGCGCGACCTCGGCGCCATCGCATGGCGCAAGATCGACGCCAGCAAAGACGTCGGCGAAATCGCGGCGGAGGCTTTGCGGACGGGCGAAAAGTAGCGCGCCCTGAACCAGATGCGCGTGCAGTCGATTTACGGAGAGCTTCCTTGCCAGAGACTTATTCTGCGATGGTCTGCGAGGCGGTCGGCGCGCCGCTGGTTGGTCGGCGGCGCCCCTGGCCCGCAGCGAAACAGCCGACCGACGTCGTCATCGAGGTATGCGCCTGCGGCGTTTGCCGCACCGACCTTCACGTCGTCGACGGCGACTTGCCGAGGCGCGCGCCGGAGATCGTTCCGGGTCACGAAGTCGTCGGCCGCGTGGCGGAGGTGGGTCCGGGAATCGAGGCGCTCGCGCCGGGCATGCGGGTCGGCGCGGCATGGCTGGGTTTCGCCTGCGGCGTCTGCCCGTTTTGTCGGCGCGGCGAGGAGAACTTGTGCCCGTACGCCGAGTTTCATGGCTGGACACGCGATGGCGGCTATTCGGAAGCGATGATCGCGGACGGCCGGTTTCTTTTCGCCTTGCCCGACGGTCCCGACGACACGCATTTCGCGCCCTTGCTATGCGCGGGGCTGATCGGCTATCGGGCGCTGCGAATGGCTGAAGACGCCGAGCGGGTCGGTCTTTATGGCTTCGGCGCCGCGGCGCACATCATCGTACAGGTCGCACGCTGGCAGGGCCGGCGCGTGCACGCTTTCACGCGGACAGGGGACGAGGCCGCGCAGGCGCTCGCCCTGCGTCTCGGTTGCGTCTCGGCGCAGGGCAGCGATCGGGCCCCGCCGGAACCGCTCGACGCCGCGATATTGTTCGCGCCAGTCGGATCGCTGGTTCCGCTCGCGCTGAAGGCGGTTCGCCCGGGCGGGATCGTCGTCTGCGCCGGAATTCACATGAGCGACATTCCTTCATTTCCCTACGAACTTCTGTGGGGCGAACGGACGCTGCGGTCCGTCGCCAACCTGACGCGGCGCGACGGCGAAGAATTCCTCGCCCTGGCGTCCAAGGCCAGCGTGACGACGACGATAGAGACATTCGCGCTCGCCGACGCCAACGTCGCCCTCGATCGCTTGCGCGCCGGCGCGATCAGCGGGGCGGCCGTGTTGGCGATGAAAGGTTCGCTTCGGGGCGACGGCCCGGAATGAAGGCTTCGATCCGACGGTCAGTTCCCTGGGATATAGCAGGGAATTCTGCCACACGATCGAGCCGCAGAAATGCCCGGGCGGACGGATGTCGAACCGGACGCCTAGCCGATCTTCACTCCGCAACCGCCTCGCGCAACGACCTCGGCAACGGGAAGAACATCGATTCGTCCGTCGTCGTCAGCGTCTCGACAGCGATCTCGAACCGCTCCGCGAAACCGTCGAGCACCTGTTCGACCAGAATCTCTGGGGCGGAGGCCCCGGCGGTGATCGCGAGCGAGCGCACCTCCGCAAATACGCGCCAATCGATTTGATCGGCGCTGGGGATGAGCAGAGCGATACGGCAGCCCGCGCGCTCCGCTACTTCGCGCAGGCGTTGTGAATTCGAGGAATTGGCGGCGCCGACGACGATCACCGCCTCGACCTGCCGCGCGGCCTGCTTGATCGCCTCCTGGCGGTTGGTCGTGGCGTAGCAGATGTCCTCCTGCGGCGGGGCGTGAATCGCGGGAAACCGGCGCTGAAGCGCAGTCACCACGTCGCGGGTATCGTCCACCGAAAGCGTCGTCTGCGTGACATAGGCGAGATCGCGATCGTCAGGGAAAGCGAGCGCCTCGACGTCCTCGACGGTCGCGACCAATGTGACGGCGCCCGGCGGCAATTGCCCGATCGTGCCCACGACCTCGGGATGGCCCATATGGCCGATCAGGACGATGTGGCGCCCGCGCTTGAAATGGACTTGCGCCTCGCGGTGCACTTTCGTCACCAGGGGGCAGGTCGCGTCGATGGTGAACAGCCCGCGCCTCTGCGCCTCCTCCGGCACCGACTTGGCGACGCCGTGCGCGGAGAAGATGACGGGCGCCCCCCCCGAGGGCGCCTCGCTGAGTTCCTCTATGAAGACGACGCCTTTTGCCTTCAGGGCGTCAACCACGTATCTGTTGTGGACGATCTCATGCCGGACATAGACCGGGGCGCCATGAATCCGCAGCGCCTGTTCGACGACGTCGATCGCCCGCACCACGCCGGCGCAGAAGCCGCGCGGCGCGCACAACACGATGCGTAGTTTGGGTTTTTGAGACATCGGGCGTTGCCTTTTTCAGGAGCCTGTCTTGGAAAAGCGGCGAGCCCGAGTCAAGAGGCGTCGCGAGCGAGCTGTGATCCGCGTGTAGGTGGGTATGCAGCCATGGGGACGCAACGCGGCGGCGCCGATTTCTCGGGGAAGACGTTGGCCGAACCCCGTTCGCGGCCCTCGCGGCTTTTGAACTGGCGCCGGCGAGGCGCACGCCTTAAGAGCCCGTGGGCGCCCCGCCCCAGGAAACGCCCGTGACCAGTGCTCCCGCCGCCCGCCTGCACGCCCCCGTTTTTACGACGGGCTCGCTGATGCGTCATGTCGCCGTGATGACCGCCACAGGCTCGATCGGGCTCGTCGCGATTTTCGCGGTCGACGTCATCTCGCTGTTCTGGGTCTCGCGTCTCGGCGTGCAGTCCTACAAGGCCGCGATCGGCTACGCCAGCCAACTGTCCTTCGTTCTGATGTCGATCAATATCGGCCTGACCATCGCCCTTTCGGCGACGGTTTCGCGTGCGCTCGGCGCGGGCGATCGAGCGCGCGCGCGCCGGTTGGCAGGATCCGGGCTTGTCATCGCCGGGCTCGTGACGACGGCACTGTCCCTCGGGCTCTGGATCTTTCGCGACGCCGCGCTGGCGCGGCTCATGCACGCTCAGGAGCCGGCCGCGAGCGTCGCGAGTGGGCTGCTCGCGATCATTATCCCCGCCAATATCCCGATGGGGCTCGGCATGGCGCTCTCTGGCGTCCTACGGGCGACCGGCGACGCGCGCCGGGCGATGTACATTACGCTGTCGGGGGGAATCGTCACCCTGTTCACGGATCCGTTGCTGATTTTCGGCGTCGGGCTCGGCGTCTATGGCGCGGCCTGGGCGACCGTGATCTCGCGACTGGTGTTTTTGGCCGTCGGCCTGCATGGGGCGGTTCGCGTGCACGATCTCGTCGGCGTCCCGACGGCGGCGGGGGTTCGCCGCGATTTTACCCCGATCATGGGGATCGGCCTCCCTGCGATCATGGCGAATCTCGCGACGCCCGTCGCCGCGGTCTACGTCACGCGTGTGTGGTCGGATTTCGGCGTCGCGACCGTCGCGGGCGGCGCGATCGTCGATCGCATGATCCCGCTCGCCTTCGGCGTGATCTTTGCTCTCACCGGATCGATCGGGCCGATCATCGGTCAGAACTTCGGGGCCAGGATGATGGATCGGGTGCGCCGGGCGCTCTCCGACGCGTTCGTGCTCGCGGTTGGCTACGCGCTGCTGGCCTGGGCGAGCCTCGCCGCGGCGGCGCCGTGGATCGCCGCGTTGTTCGACGCCCATGGCGAGAGCGCGGATTTCGTGCTGTTGTTCTGCCGGTACGGCGCTTCGGCCTGGGTGTTCGTCACCTGCCTGTTCGTCGCCAACACGGCTTTCAACAATCTCGGATTTCCTTTGCTCGCGATGATCTTCAATTGGGGGCGCGCGACGCTGGGCACGATTCCGTTCGTGACGGTCGGCGCCCATTGGGGCGGCGTCGAAGGCGCGCTGCTGGGCCTCGTGCTCGGCGCCTCGATTTTTGGGACTGCGGGCGTGGCGATCGCCTACGGCGTGGTCGCTCGCCTCGCACGGCGACTGAAAATTGCGTAGGTTCAGCTGGCCAGGGGAAACGAAAGGGAGCATCCGATGAATCTCAGCGAAATCATGCAGGCCGCGCAAGGCGGCCAAGGCGTCGACAACCTCGCGGCCCAGTTCGGACTTTCGCCAGAGCAGACGCAGGCGGCGATTCAAGCCGTGATTCCCGCCTTCTCCAAGGGCCTGCAAGGCGCCACCCAGGACCCGTCTGGCCTTGGCGGAATCCTCTCGCATCTGGCGAGCGGCGCCCACGAGGCTTCCTACACCGATCCCGGTCAGGCGAGCGCGGCGAGCAGCCAGGGCGGCAACGTACTCGGGCAGATCTTCGGGTCGTCGGGGGTCACGGGCCAGATCAGCCAGCAGGCGTCGCGGATTTCGGGCGTCGATCCCGCGATCATTCAGCAAATGATGCCGGTCATCGCCACGATGTTGATGGGCGGCCTCACCCACATGATGAACGGACAGGGCCTCGGCGGCGCGCTCGGCCAGCTCGCCGACGCGGCGAAGACTCCGGGTGGTATAGAGTCGGCGACGAACCCGACGGGCGCGGCTCCGCAGTCGGGCGGGTTGCTCGGGGGCTTGTTCAGCTCGGTGATCGGCGCCTTGACAGGAGGCGGGGCCGCCGGCTCCACGTCGGAATCGGCGGCGATTCAGGCCGCGCTCAATTCGCTCACTGGAATGTTGCACTCGGGCGTCCAGGCCCCGCCGGAGCATCTCCGAGCGCTGGATGACATCATGAACCCCGGCAAATAAGTCTCGTAGAACTGATTTTCACTCACGGCAGTCGAGAAGAGCCTGTCGGCGAAAACGCGGGACGGGCCTTTATTGCTTTGTAGCTGGGCGAACCCTATCTAGTCCCCGCTCCGCCGTTCGCACGGCCACAACGCATGGAAATTCGGAATGGCCCGCGACGTCGTCGATGACGAACTCGTCGACTCCCGTAAAGATTTGGTTTCGTGGCTGGAGGCGGGCTGCAAGCCGGCGCACGAGTTTCGCGTGGGCGCCGAACATGAGAAAATCCCGTTCTACCTGCGCGGCAATGCGCCGGTTCCTTACGCCGGGCCTAGCGGGATCGGCGCATTAT
>JBAQGU010000515.1:0-6233 GCA_049287975.1 Roseiarcus sp. | reverse complement strand
TCTCGAGAGCCGCCTCGGCCAGTTCGACGCGGCGAGCCGTGAGTTTGTCTACGGGAACGCGCGGCGCCTTCCGCCGGGACGCCGCCGCACGTCGCACCTCGATCGCCTCCAAACCCATCGCTGACCTCGAAACCTCGGCAGGGACACCTGCCCCTGCATACACATTATCGGCCCCGTTCTCAATCTTGGCCGATCGTCCAAAAAAATCTTGACACTTGTCATGATTTCGTCGGAAACTCGTCTTGCAGAGCTTGGACGAACGTCAAAAGTCCGAGATGGCTCCCTTGGAGGAAACACAAATGAACGATCAGAGTCTGGCCGGGCGGAAAGCTCTGGTCACGGGAGGCGCGCGCGGCATCGGCGCGGAAATCGCAACAGCGCTCGCGAAAGCTGGAGCCTCGGTCATGATCGGCGACATCCTGCCCGATCTGGCGCGCGAGACCGCGGGCGGCATCGCCAAGCTAGGCGTCACAGCCGGCGCCACGAAACTCGACGTCACCGACGATAATCAATGGGAGCAGGCTGTCGGAGCTACTATCTCCACGCTCGGCGGCTTCGATATTCTGATCAACAACGCCGGTATCGAGATCACCTCGCTCGTCGTCGACATCAAATCCGAAGACGTGCTGCGCATGTGCAACGTCAACATCGTGGGCACGGCGTTGGGCATGAAACACGCATTCCGCGCGATGCGCCCCGACGGCGCGGCGGGGAAAGGCGGCGCGGTCGTCAATATCTCCTCGGTCGCCGCGACGATCGCGTTCCCCGCGATCTCGGGCTATTCCGGCACGAAATCCGCTGTCGATCGCATGACCCGCGTCGCCGCGATGGAATCCGGCAAGCTCGGATACGGCGTTCGCGTCAATTGCATCTACCCAGGCCTGATCCCGACCGAAATGGGGATGCAGCTCGCCACGGACATCGTGAAGGTCGGCCTCGCGCCCGACATCAACGCCGCGGTCGCCGGCGTCGTCGAACAGACCCCGCTGGGCCGGCTCGCCGAAGTCTCAGACATCGGCGATGCGGCAGTGTTTCTCTGTTCCAACCAGGCGCGTTTCATCACCGGCGTAGGTCTGCCGGTCGATGGCGGCATGGGCATGTGAGGGAGATCACCATGAGCAACAAACCCGTCGTCGTCTACGGCTCCTCGGGCTACACCGGCCGCCTCGTCTGTGAATATTTGCGCGAATACAACCTGCCCTTCATCGCCGCCGGCCGCGACGCCGCAAGGGTCCAGGCCGTGATGGACAAGATTCCCGGCATCGAAACGGCGGACTATGAAGTTAGAGCCGTCGAGCATGACACCGAGTCGCTGACCGGATTGTTTCGCGGTTCCCAAGTCGTCTTGAACATGGTCGGCCCTTTCATCAAATACGCGCCCGCGACGGTGGAGGCGGCGCTGGCCGCGGGCTGCCACTACACCGATACGACGGGCGAACAGGATTGGACGCTGATGGCACAGGAGCGCTGGGGCGCGAAATTCGCCGCCAAGAACCTGCTGCTCTCTCCGGGCATCGCGCAGATGTACACGACGGGAGAAATCGCGGCCAATATCTGTCTCGAGACGCCCGGGCTCGATACGCTCGATATTCTAGTCCTGTGGAAAGGCTTCCCGACCTACGCCTCGACGCAGACAATCTTCACCATCCTGAAGGCCAGTTGGTACTATCTCGAACAGAACAAATTCGTCGAATGGGATTTGACGGCCAATTATGAAGTGAGCGTCCCCGGCCGCCACGAGAATTCCATCGTGGTCCCTTGGGGCGGCACGGCGCATCCCGTCTGGTTCAAGAACGATCCGCGCGTCTCCAACTGCCGTGTGCTGGGCGGCGTGCTGTCGCGCCAGGTGATGGAGGGCGTGGTCGCGACGCAGAAGATGGTGAAGGAGCAGATCAAACCGCTACCCATGGAGCAACAGGAGAAGGCGCTCGGCGACATCGCCGCCTCGCTTCAGGCCAGCATGCCGCCACGCGAAAATCCACGCCTCAATTCCTCGGTCGACTCGGTTCACGCCTCTGGGCCGCTCGGGCGCGCGCATTGCGTCATCCACGGCAACTGCAACTACAAACAGACCGGTATGCTGCAAGCATACACGGCCTTCTCGTTGCTGCAGTCGGCTCCGAAGCGGGTCGGGTTCGCCTCGGCCTGCCAGGCCTTCGGGCACCGGGATCTGCTGGGTCAGTTGCGCAGTTTCGGACTCGTGATGAATCCTATTCTGACGGTTCATGCCTAACGAGACGGCGGCGGACGTTCCCCTCCCCGTTCTCACGCGGAGGGGTAGGAGTGGGGCCTCAGCCTCCCGAGACCTCCGGGCTTTCCTCCGGCCCCACGGAGGGCGCCGCCCCCGACCGCTCCCCGCAAGAGCGGGGAGGGGAGAATGGCGGTTCCACCGGCTATATTTTCAGGAGCGGCGCCATGCGGCTGGTCGACTATTTGGACAAAGGCGCCTCGCTAGGCGAGGATAGGCCTTGCTTGACTATGAACGGGCGCGATCTCAGCTACCGCGAAGTCCGACGTCTGAGCTGGCGCGTCGCGCGCGGGCTCGCGGCTTCGGGCGTCACAGCGGGACACAAGGTCGCGATTCTCTCGAGCAACGATCCGATCGCATTCTCCTGCGTTTTCGCGTTGTCGCGGGCCGGCGCGGTCTGGTGCCCGGTGAATCCGCGCAACGAGGCGGCCGAGAATCAATTCATCCTCGACGCGTTCGATTGCGGCTTTCTCTTCTTCCACAGCCATTATGCCGCGGCGGTTGAAAAGATCATACCGGGCCTGCCCAAGATCAAGGCTATGGCATGCCTGGACGCCGACCTCGGCTTCGCGCCCTCGCTGGAGACTTGGTTGGGGCGAACCGACGAGGGTCCTTTTGATGTCGATCGCATCGACGATCTCGCGATGATCCCGGGCACAGGCGGGACGACCGGCAAGCCTAAGGGCGTCATGCTGACCGGCCGCAACATCGAGACGATGACCGCGCTCACGCTGATGGGTTATCCGTTCGAAGGACGTCCTTGCTATCTCGCGATGGCGCCGCTGACCCATGCGGCCGGCGTGCTCTGCATGCCGATCCTGGCGCTGGGGGGCCGCGTCGTCATCATGCCACGCGCGGATATCGGCGAGTTTTTGAAGCTGATCGAGACTTATCGGGTCACGCACACGTTTCTGCCGCCGACGCTGATCTACATGGCGCTCGACGATCCCGCGTTGCCGCAAACCAATCTCAGTTCTCTGCAATGCTTCTGGTATGGCGCGGCGCCCATGTCGACGACACGGCTCGCGCAGGCTCTGCGACGGATCGGCCCCATGGGTCAGTTGTTCGGCCAGACAGAAGCGCCGATGATGATCTCGATGATGGCGCCGAAGGATCATTTCCGCGCCGATGGTTCGATCGCCGAGGAGCGGCTGAGTTCGGCGGGCCGTGTCGCCCCGCTCGTGCAACTCGGCATCATGGATAAGAACGGCGCGTTGCTGCCGACCGGCGAGCGAGGCGAGATTGTCATCCGGAGCTCGCTCGTAATGGCCGGCTATTACAAGAACCCGGAAGCCACCGCCGAGGCCTCCGCGTACGGTTGGCATCACACCGGTGACATCGGCTACGTCGACGCCGATAACTTCCTCTACATCGTCGATCGCGCCAAGGACATGATCATCACCGGCGGCTTCAACGTCTATTCCGTGGAGGTCGAGCAGGCCCTCTCGGCGCACGAGGCGATCGCCGATTGCGCGGTGCTCGGCCTGCCCGACGACAAGTGGGGCGAACGGATCGTCGCGGTTCTGCAGCCTAAACCGGGCAGCGATCCGAACGTCGAAGCGATAAAGGCTTTCGTCAAGGAAAGGCTCGGAAGCGTGAAGACGCCCAAGCAAATCGAGGTCTGGGAGAACCTGCCGCGGTCCAAGGTTGGAAAAGTGCTGAAGTCAGAAATTCGCGCGACATTGTCGGGGAGAAAGAGCGGGGCGCTGGGTTCGTGAGGCGGCGACGGAGGGAGGCGGCGCGCCGTCGACTTTCGCATCTCGGCGTCGGAGCGTCCCCCGGGCGGATCGCAGCATCGCGCGCGCGATATTGGCGCGACGGCGCACGCGTCTGGCCGGGAAAGCCGGAGATTAGCGGAGCAGCTTGAACGCATGCGGCGACCAATCGCCCTTGCCGACGCCGGGGATGCACCAGAGCCTGCACAGCGGCTCGATGGCTCGCGCGGCCTCGACCGCGCCCATGTCTTCAGTCTCCCAGCCGAACTGATCAAGCAGCCTCGCGACGGTCTTCTTCGACTCGGCGTCGTCACCGCAAATGAACATCGTCGGGGCGCCGCCGGCGAATTGCGGATTGACCATCTGCGCCGAGCCGACGCTGTTGAACGCCTTGACGAAGTGTGCGGCGGGAAACGCCTTCTGCAACCGCTCCATCAGCGAATCGTTCGTGGCCGTGAAGTACGAAAGCACGCCGTTGACCGGAGGTCCGCCGCCGATCGGGTTGCAAGCGTCGATCACCGTCTTTCCCGCGAGGTTGTCGGCGCCGGCCAATTGAGCAGCCTCGAGAGCCGCCGATCCGCCGACCGCGAGCACGACGACCTCGCCGAACTTCGCGGCGTCGGCGAACGAGCCGATGTGGACGCCCGAATGCTGCGTCGCCCATTCCTGCAGTTTGGCGGGATCGCGTGTGCCGACTTCGACTTCGTGGCCATGTTTACGAAAGCCCGCGCCCAGCGTCTTGGCGACGACGCCCGAGCCGATGATGCCGATCTTCATGAAATGTCCTCCCCGCCCGACCGCGCGGGCTATCCCTGTTTCATTTGGGTGAGCCGCCCCGCGACGGCAAGTCTCGGGCGCCGCGATCCCCGCCTCAGTCCTCATCATTCGAGGCCAGGGCGAGGAGATAGCTGAAGGATTCCGAACCGGCGTTGCGCAAGCGCCCTCCCTCCTCTTTGCCTTCTCGCTCGCTTCGCTTAAGGTGCCGGCCGTCCTGAAACCGAACGGAGCCTCTCATGACCGACGCGCCTCGCCTGCGCATTCTCGTCATCGGCGCCAGCGGCGAACTGGGACGCGCCGTCGTCGCCGAACTCGGCACCCGGCACGAAATCATCTCGGCCGGCTCCAAATCGGGCGACGTTCGCATCGACATCTCGGACCCGACCAGCATTGTAGCCGGCCTCGCGGCGGCCGGGCCGCTCGACGCGGTCGCCTGCGCCGCGGGCGCGGTGAACTTTCACCCGCTGAGCGCTATTTCCGTCGCCTCGATCGCGGAGTCCTCGTACGGCCTGGGCATGGCCAACAAGCTGATGGGCCGGGTCAATCTCACTTTGGCGGCACGCGACGTGCTGCGCGAGGACGGCTCGATCACGCTCATCGCGGGCGTGCTGTCCCTCGATCCAATCGTCTTCGGCTCCTCCGCGAGCATGGTCAACGGTGCGATCGAGTCCTTTGCGCGCGCGGCGGCGATAGAGTTGCCGCGCGGATTGCGCATCAACGCGGTCAGCCCGACGGTGTTCGAGGAATCGATGGGGAGCTATGGACCCTTCTTCCGCGGCTCCGATCCCGTGCCGGTGGCGCGGGCGGCGCGCGCGTTCTCCCGCAGCATCGAGGGGCGGCAGACCGGGCAAGTCTACAGGGTGGTTTGACGACGATTCCGCGTATTCTGCTGGCGCTCGTCGCGGGGCTCGTGGTCGTCGGCGTCGTGTTCGCGGTCTGGCCCGACCTCGACTTGGCCGTTACGGGTCTGTTCTACCACCAGGTCTTTATCGGCGACAGCCCGATCGAGAGACTGGTGCGGGATTTCTTCCGCGTAACTCCATTCCTAGTGCTCATCGCCTTCGCCGCACTATATCTCGCGCGCCGCTTTGGGTTCGCCATCCGCTGGGCGCCGGACGGCCGTTCGACCTTTTTCCTCGCCGCCTCGTTCACGATCGGGACGGGGCTGATCGTCAATCTCGGCATGAAGGATCACCTGCATCGGCCGCGTCCGGTTCATGTCACGGAATTCGGCGGACACGACGAGTTCCGGCCGTGGTATCGGTTCGATGGCGCCTGCCCGGAGAATTGCGGCTTCCCGTCCGGCGAGGCCGCGTCCGGCTTCTGGATGGTCGCGCCGGCCCTCGTGGCCCCGCCGCCTTTCCGCGCGCCCGCTGTCGCCGGCGCGCTGGCGTTCGGCGCGGTCGCGAGTGCGCTGCGGATCGCCTACGGCCACCATTTCCTCTCCGACGTGCTGTTCGGCGCGCTGATCTCGCTGATCGTGGTTTTCGCTC
>JBAQGU010000514.1:0-4215 GCA_049287975.1 Roseiarcus sp. | reverse complement strand
CGGCGGGGTCGTCGTCAAACGGCACATCGGCGCTGCCGGCGATGCGCTCTCTGCCCGGAAGGATGTCTTGCCATTCGCGCTCGGAAAGTTCGGCCAGACGCGCACGCGTCTCGCGCGCCTCCGCCACCCGCGCCGGCCAGCCGAGCGCGAACCAGAGCGGGGCGAAGACGCCGCGGCTCGGCTGCACAGACATCGGAGCGGACATCGGGGTTTCGAACATGGCAGTCTCCTCTCAGCCGACGCGCCAATTCGCCGCGAGGCGGCGTTGCGAGCGGTGTGACTCGGCTAATGACGCTATATATGGGGCTTCCTATTGATCGGTCCAACGAATGTTTGTAGAGTTTTTCATAAACGAACGAGATTGATCACCATGCTCGACACCGACCAGCTGCGCTCCTTCCTCGCCATCGTCGACACCGGCTCGTTCACGCGCGCCGCGGAACGCGTCAACAAGACGCAATTCGCGGTCTCGATGCACATCCGCCGGCTGGAGGAGCAGTTGGGCTGCGCCTTGTTCGTCAAACAGGGACGCGGCGCGAAGCTGACGAGCGAAGGCGAGCAGCTGATCGACTATGCCCGGCGAATCATGCAGGCCGAGGCGGGCGCCATGGCCGCGCTCTCGCGCAAGGGGCTCAAGGGCGCGGTGCGGCTCGGCATTCCCGACGACTACGCCGAGGCGTTCCTTGCCGACATTCTGACCCGCTTCAACCACGGCCATCCGCTGGTGGAAATAGCTGTCGTCTGCGAGAATTCGGTCGAACTCGCCGCGCTCGTGCATGCCGGCGCGCTCGAACTCGCGCTCGTCACCGATCATGAGGGGCTGAAGGGGTTCGAACTGATCCGCGAGGAGCCGTTGCGCTGGACGGCTTCGCAACGATTCAAGGTTCCCGAGGGCGAGCCGATCCCGCTGGCCTTGGGCAGTCCGGTTTGCATGTGGCGCAGGGTCGCCGAGGAGGCGCTCGGGGGCCGGCGGCATACCGTTCGTAGCCTGTTCGCATCGAAGAACTACACCGCGGTGCTCACGGTCGTGCGCGCGGGCCTCGCCATGACCGTGCTGCCGGTCAGCATGATCGGCGACGGCCTGCGAGCGCTCGGCCCCGCTGAGGGCCTTCCGCGCCTGCCGCTCACCCGCATGGGCCTCATCCACGCGCCCGGCGCCCCGTCCAAGGAGGCCCGTGCGCTCGCCGAGGCGGTGCGGGCGACGATCGGCGAAGTGCGCCGGGCGGCGTGAGGGACGCCTGACGGATGTCGCGCCCGACCCGGGCGATGAGATCCCGGAAGTGAGTTCGTCTGGTCGATCGATACGATGAGGCGTAAGTAGCCGCGCGAACTGACGCTTCGATGACGACGTCCGAAAACCGCCAGCCGTGCCGCAGCGACGTGGTAGACATTCGCCATGACTCTCGATCACGACGCCTGCTATCGGATATTTCTGGCCCGCGACCGGCGGTTTGACGGACGTGTTTTCGTCGGCGTTCGCACGACCGGCATCTATTGCCGTCCGATCTGCCCGGCCCCGCCGCCCCGACAATGCAATGTCAGTTTCTATGCGTCGGCGGCGTTGGCCCAGGAAGCGGGATTTCGACCCTGCTTTCGCTGTCGACCGGAAGTCTCCCCGGACTTCGCCGCCTGGCGCGGCAGCTCGAGCACGGTGGTGCGGGCGCTGCGGCTGATCCAGGGCGGGGCGCTGGATCAAATGACGGCCGAAGACTTCGCGTCGCGTCTCGGGGTCGGCGCGCGGCAGCTTCGTCGGCTGTTCGTCGAGCACGTAGGGGCGCCGCCGAGGGCGTTCGCGCAATTGCGCCGGGTGCATCTGGCCAAGCAGCTCATACAGGAAACCGACTTGCCGATGATCGAGGTGGCCTACGCCTCGGGATACGGGAACGTTCGGCGCTTCAACGAGGCGTTTCAACTGATGTTCGGACGGCCGCCCGCCGCCTTACGAAGGAGGCAGATCGGCGCCGCGACGCCTGCCGGCGTTCTTTCGCTTCAGCTCTCATTCTCGCCACCCTACGACTGGAAGGCGATGATGGATAGGCTCGCGCGGCGAGCGATAGCCGGCGTCGAATGCGTCGAGCCGAGTGCCTATCGCCGAACGATAGACGTCGACGGCGCGAAGGGCGCGATCCATGTGGCGCGCGTCGACGATGGCCGGTTGCGCGTCGACCTCCGAGTCGGCAGGCTCGATGCGCTTCCACAGATCATCGCGCGGATACGCGCGCTGTTCGATCTGGCCGCGGACCCGCTCGTCCTTGCGGAGCAACTCGGCGGAGATGCGGCTCTCTCGTCTCTCGTGACGGCTAAACCCGGCCTGCGCATTCCCGGCTGCTGGGACACTTTCGAACTGATAGTTCGAACCATCTTCGGCGAGCGCCTGACGCGACCGCCGTCGTCGGCAATGATGCGCGAATTCGTTCGAGCGTTCGGCGAGCCGGCGCCGGACTCTGGGGACGGGCTCACGCACTTTTTCCCATCCCTGGGACGGATCCGACGCGCCGATCTGTCGATCGTTGCGATGACGGCGCGCCAGTCGGACGCTATCGCTTCCTATGTCGAGGCGGCGCTGGCGCAGGCGACCCCGGTTACGGCTTTCGCGCCCATCGAGGAGACGATCGACTGGCTTTCGGCGCTTGCCGGTTTCGACCGCGAAATGGCCGTCACGATCGCTACGCGACTGGCGGAGCCGACAGACGATGTGTCCGGCCTCGCGGCAAGCCACATCGCACTCATCGACAAGTGCCGCCCATGGCGCGCCTACGCGGCCCTTCATCTTCTCGACGCAGGCAAACTGGCCGTTGGCGAAGGATTGCTGGATGCCGCCTGATGCTCTCTGCGTGGATCGACTGGCCTCGCCGATCGGCACGATCCAGCTGGTGTTCGACGATGCGGGCGTTCTGAGAGCGCTTGATTTCGAAGACCACGAGGAGCGCATGCTTCAGCTGCTTCGCTTCCACTATGGCGCCATCGGCCTGCAGTCCCAGGTCGCCCCGCAGGGCATCACCAGAGCTCTCGAGGCCTATTTCGCCGGCGAACTGGAAGCGCTGGGATCGATACGCTGGGCGACAGCGGGTACCCCATTTCAACGAACGGTCTGGACCGCGCTGACGAAGATACCGCCCTCGCGGACCTGCACGTATGGCGAGCTCGCCGCGCGCCTCGGCAAGCCAAACGCGCAACGCGCCGTCGGTCTCGCCAATGGCGCCAATCCGGTCGGAATCGTAATTCCCTGTCACCGCGTCATTGGCGCTGGCGGCAAGCTGACGGGCTATGGCGGCGGCCTCCCGCGAAAGCGTTGGTTGCTCGCACACGAAGGCGCGATTTCCCCGCAGGAATACGCCGCCGACCTGTTTTCCTGACCGCTCAATCCGGAAACTGGATCAGAGCGTCAAATTTCATTCCACGGCGCAGCGCCTGCAAGGGGGCGGTGTCGCAATAGACGATTCCTTCGATGATTTTGCCGTCGCGAAGCGTCATATTGTCGACGCCCCGCCAAACAATCACGCGCTCGCCGTATCTGTTCGACGATTCCCATTCGATCACGACGACGTCGTCGCGGCTTGTCCAATCGACGAGCTTCCATGTCAGGTGCGGCGCAATGGCCTTCGTGAGATCGTTGAGCTTGCCGATCTCGCAGCCCTCGATGACGCGGTTCGCGAAGGGATAGTGCAGCCGCCCGTGGGGATCCCACAAGGCGAGAAACGCATCGCCGTCCCGCGCCGCCAAGCCGCGGCGAAACGATTGACGAAAGTCTGTTTCTCGAGGTCGGTCATCGCAGGTTCTCCTCTGACGACGCCAACGGTAGATTGCAATCGCCAAGAGATCTGGCGGATTGCGGACTCGACCGAGTCAATCGTCATTGCGAGTTCCCGCACCGGCCCCGGTCCCCTTGGATGAAACGAGCCATCCTCCTTTCCGTACACTCAGGCCGCCTTTCGCGGGACGAACGGCTTAATTACTTCTCCTTTGCCGTACGAAAGCTAGCCCTGGATTGCTTCGGAACTTCGCTCCTCGCAATGACGATCCAGCTCGATCGGAGGCCGCTGGCAGCAGGAGCCCACGGTGGCGGAATAAAGGCGCCCTCCAAGCCTTTTTCCAAGCTTCTCCAAAACTCGCGTGTTCTGCTCCAAGCTTTTCCAAACAAATCTTTGGCGGTTTGTGGAATTTCAATGGGTTACAAGTTTTCCAAACGCCCTTTGATGCTTTCCAAATTTTTCG
>JBAQGU010000513.1:0-2835 GCA_049287975.1 Roseiarcus sp. | reverse complement strand
CGCCGATTTCGCGCGCGACCGCCGCGCCGCCGGAGAGCGGCAGCTTGCGCTGCACCAGGTCGATCGCCTGGATGCCGTTGGCGCCCTCGTAGATCGCGGCGATGCGCGCGTCGCGCATGAACTGTGCGGCGCCAGTCTCCTCGATATAACCCATGCCACCGTGGACCTGCACGCCGATGGACGCGACCTCGTCGCCGATGTCGGTCGAAAATGCCTTGGCGATCGGCGTGAGCAGCGCGGCGCGCTCGCCCGCCGAAGCGCGCTCTTCCGCGGTCGGGGCGTGGAAGGAGCGGTCGATCGCGACGCCGGTGAGGTGGCAGATGCCGCGCGCGGCCTGCACGAGGCTCTTCATGGTCATCAGCATGCGCTGCACGTCGGGATGTTCGAGGATCGGACTCATGCCGGCGCCGCCGCTGGCGCTTCGTCCTTGACGGCGGTCGCGGGCGTAGGCGAGCGCATGCTGATAGGCGCGCTCGCCGATCGCCACCCCCTGCATGCCGATCCCGAGCCGCGCGCTGTTCATCATCACGAACATCGCGGCGAGGCCGCGGTTTTCCTCGCCCACGAGCCAGCCCGTCGCGCCGCCGCCATCGCCATAGATCATGACGCAGGTCGGCGAGGCGTGGATGCCCAATTTGTGTTCGATGCTCGCGCAACGCGCGTCGTTGCGGGCGCCGAGGGCGCCGTCCGGCTTCACCAGGAATTTCGGCACGAGGAACAGCGAGAGCCCGCGTGTTCCGGGCGGCGCGCCGGGCAGCCGAGCGAGCACTAGGTGCACGATGTTGTCGGAGAGATCATGCTCGCCGTAGGTGATGAATATCTTCTGGCCGAAGACGCGATAGGTTCCGTCTCCGACCCGCTCGGCGCGCGTCTTGACCGCGTTGAGGTCGGAGCCCGCCTGCGGCTCCGTCAGGTTCATCGTGCCAGTCCATTCGCCGCTGATCATCTTGCGCATGTAAATCTCGCGCAGAGCGGGCGAGCCGTGGGCGTTCAAGGCGCCGAGCGCGCCTTCGCTCAGCAACGGACAGAGCGCGAATCCCATCGAGGCGCCGTTCCAAATCTCGGTACAGGCGAAATTGACGGCGTGCGGCAGGCCCATCCCCCCATATTCGGGCGAGGCGGTGACCCCGGCCCAGCCCGCTTCAGCCCAGCGCCGGTAGACTTCGCGAAACCCCGGCGGCGAAGTCACGCGGCCGTTTTCGTAACGCGCGCCCTCGAGATCGCCGACGCGGTTGAGCGGCGCGATCGCCTCGGTCGCAAACCGCCCAGCCTCACCGAGGACGGAGGCGACTGTTTCCCAATCGAGATCGCCGAACAGGCCGGCGCCGATCTCGGCGTCGAGGCCGGCGACATGCTCGAGGGAAAACAGGATATCGGGGACCGGCGATTGATAGGTCATTGCGCTCCTCCTCTCGCTCCTTCTCGGCGGTTGGGTCGCGGAGTCTACCGGGCTCGCCGCGTCGAGGGAAGCGCGGGGTGGCCAAAGACGTTTACATGTAAACCAATCGAAGGACAAGCCGGCGTGATGCCTCCTCGCCAGCTTCGTCATGCGCGGGCTCGACCCGCGCATCCAAGGTCGTCATTCGCGGGATAATTATTGAATTTGCCGTCTGGATGCCCGGCTCGAGGCGCTCGAGGCCGGGCATGACGGGCGCGGTTCGCTAAGCCCCGCCGATGCTCTCCGGGCTCCCCTGGTGCGTGCCCTCCCGCCAGAGATCCATCAGCACGGTCATGATCGCCGGGCCGAGGAACAACCCTAGCAGACCCCACGTTTCGACGCCCCCGAGTATGCCGAGGAGAACCCACAGGAACGGGAGCCGGGTAGCGCTGCCGATGATGATCGGGCGAACCAGATGGTCGGCGACCGCGACCACGCCCAGGCCGAGCAGCATGATGACGATCGCCGAAATCATCGAGCCGTTATAGATCAGCATGATCGCGGCTATCGAAAACATCACGAAGGCGCCGAACGGAATAATGGCGCCAATCGCCGTCGCGATGCCCAGCATCGCCGGATGCGGCACGCCCGCGATGTAATAGGCGATCGTCAGCACGAGGCCCTCGCCGAACCCCACGAGCACCAGACCATCGACGGTGCCGTGGACCGACGCGACGATCTGCAAACCGAGGCGATTGCCTCGTGGGCCGAACAGCCGCGTGCTCAAAAATTCGAGCGCACTCGAAAAGGACTCCCCGTCCTTGAACAGGAAGAACATCGTGAGCAGCGTGAAAGTGAAGATCAGCAATCGCCGGCCGAGCTGAACGCCAAAATTCTCGCTTATGGCGAGGATGTCGCCGTGGTTGATGCCTTTCACCAGGGCCGCGGCGCCCTGTGGGCTTTCCAGATTTTCATGCCACCAACTCGCGATCGCCGATCCAAAAACGGGCAATTGCGCGATCCAGTCGGGGACGGGCAGCCCATTGCTCCGGATTCCCTCGATCCAGACGATTACGGATTGGGACTCATGCCTCAGCATCATTCCGAAAATCACGATCGGAACAACGAACACCAGCCCGATGGCGATCGTGAACACGGCCGGGAGCAGATGGTGTCGCAGCGGCGGCGGCCATCCGAGCTTCACCCGTCGGTAGAGCGGCCACGTCGCGATCGCGATGACGGCCGCCCAGGCGAGAGCCGGAAGGAAACCCCGTAACGTATAGGCGCCGAGCGCAAACAGCACGGCCGCGAAGACTGCGCGGGCGATCCCTTGCCGCCGCGTGGCGACCTGATCGCGTGCGTCGCTCGGCGGCGTCGGTTCCGGCGGCGCTTCGACGGGAATAATGGTGTCATATCGCATGAGCAAACTCTTGGGGGACCGACCCGCGAGCGCCTGG
>JBAQGU010000512.1:0-5510 GCA_049287975.1 Roseiarcus sp. | reverse complement strand
CACTTGGCCCGCAGCCCCTGGCCGTAGAGCGTGTGCAGGATCGCGTGGCCGGTGCGGTCGGCGGCGGCGCAGGTGCGCTGGGCGATGCCCTTGCCGTAATCGGTCGTCATGCCGCCGAATGGGCGCTGATAGATCTTGCCCTCTTCGGTGCGCGAGAACGGCACCCCCCAATGATCGAGTTCATAGACCGCCGCCGACGCGTTGCGGCAGAGATATTCGATCGCGTCCTGATCGCCAAGCCAGTCCGAGCCCTTGACGGTGTCGTACATGTGCCAGCGCCAGTCGTCGACGCCCATGTTGCCGAGCGCGGCGGAAATGCCGCCCTGCGCGGCGACGGTATGCGAGCGCGTCGGAAACACCTTCGAGATGCAGGCGGTCTTCAGACCCGCCTGCGCGCAGCCGACGCTGGCGCGAAGCCCCGCGCCGCCGGCGCCGACGACGATCACGTCGAACGTGTGGTCGGTGATCGGATAGGCCTTCTGTCCGATCGCGGGAGCGCTCGCTCCATTGGAGCCGTTCGTCGCCATGCTCAACTCCTTCAAACGAAGCCGATGCGCAGCACCGCGTAAACGCAAATCATGCCCAGCGCGACGGCGAAAAACGCATTGGCGATCAGCGCCCATTCCCGCAACTGGCCGTGCAGGTAATCGAGGATCACCGACTTCATGCCGATCTGCATATGGTAGACGCCCGCCAGAATAAAAAGCAGCAGGACGATCGCGGGCAGCGGCTTGCCGAGTTCCGCGCGCACCCCGTTGTAGTCCTTGCGGAGCAGCGAAAGCACCAGGCAGACAAAACCGAAGGTCAGTGGCACGAGCGCGATCGACGTCAGCCGCAACCGCGCCGTCTCCTCCGTCCCCAGGTGCGCCGAGCCGAGCAGGCGAACGCGGCCGAGTGGGGTCCGGTAGGATTTTTCGGAATTCGACATTTGCTCCTCACCTTACCGCGTAGGCGATGATCCAGACCGCGATCGTCAGTGCGAAGCCTCCGATCAACGTCGCCTGCGCCAATTGCTCGCGTTGCGGCTCATCGAGGCCATAGCCCGCGTCCCAAAGGAAATGCCTGACGCCACCGAGCATGTGGTGGAACAGCGACCAGGTGAAGCCGAACAGCACCAGGCGGCCGAAGACCGAGAAGATGAAACGCGAGAATGCCCGGAAGGCGGAGGCGTCCGTAGCTGCGGCGACGAGGAACCAGGCCAGCAGCAGCACGCCGACGTAGAGCCCGATTCCCGTTATGCGGTGCGCGATCGACATCGCCATCGTCAGGGTGAACCGGTAGATACCGAGGTGCGGCGACAAGGGTCGTGCGCGCATCGGCTTGGGCGCGGTGGGGGACGTGGCCATTGCGGCGGTTTCCTGAGCTGTTCGCTGCACGACGTTTAGCGGTCGGGAAGCCGCGCCGCAATGATCGTCGGGTCGACTATTGGTTCAACCCTCGAAAGTCTGGACCTCGGCCAGGGTCGGCGGGTCGGACCCCTTTCGCGTGCAGGTGATCGCAGACGCCTTCGCGGCGAAGTCGAGCCAGCCCTGCAGACGCTCGCGAGAGGGGGGGCCGTCTTGGCGTCCAAGGGCGCCGTCCCGATCCATCGCCGACAGCAGCGCGGACGTGAAGCTGTCGCCGGCGCCGACGGTATCGACGACATCGATCTTTGGCGCTGCAATGCTCAGCCGCTCGGCGCCGAGACACGCGATAGCGCCGCTTCCGCCGAGCGTGGCGACGCAGAACCGCGGGCCACGACTCACCCAATCGCCGAGAGTGTCGTCGATCGGGCGGCCGGGATATAGCCATTCGAGGTCTTCCTCGCTCGCCTTGACGAGACTGGCGAGCGCCACTTGCCGCTCGGCCATTGCGCGAGCGGCGTCGCGGTCCGGCGTCACCAACGGGCGTATATTGGGATCGAAACTCGTGGTGGCGTGGCCGCGCGCGAGCTTCAGCGCGGCGACGACCCTCTCCGCATGACGCGGACCGACCGCGGCGAATGAGCCCACGTGCAGGTGCCGCGCGCCTGTCGGCCATTCTGAAGGGAACGGCCACTCGCCGTCGAACGAGGTCGCGTCGATGTAGAAGGAATATCGCGATCCCGTCTGGGCGGTGCCGCGCATGACGAACGCGAGCGTCGTCGGCCTGACTTCGCGCGCGACCAAACTCAGGTCCACGCCCTCGCGCGCGAGGGCGGCTGCGAGACTCTCACCGTTCGGATCAGACGAAAGTCGCGAGACGAACGCCGTAGGCGCGCCGAGACGGGCGAGCCCGATCGCGACGTTGAAAGGGGACCCCCCCAATACCGCATCGTACCGGTTTTCGACCGCGGGGTCGGGAATGAGGTCGATCAGTGCCTCGCCCGAAATCAGGATCATGCGCGGCCCCCCGTGTCCTCGTTGGAATTACGCTAGGACATAGGCGGTCTTCACCATCGTGTAAAACTCGATGGCGTAGTGGCCCTGCTCGCGCGCGCCGAGGCTCGATCCCTTCCGGCCGCCGAACGGGACGTGATAATCGACGCCCGCGGTCGGCAGATTGACCATCGCCATGCCGGCCTCGAGATTGCGCTTGAAATGGGTTGCGTGTTTCAGGCTGGTCGTGCAGATGCCGCCGCAGAGGCCGAATTCCGTGTCGTTGGCGAGCGTCAGCGCGTGGTCGTAATCGCGCGCCGGGATCATCGCTGCGACGGGGCCGAAAATCTCCTCGCGAGCGATCCGCATGTCGTTGTCGACGTCGAGGAACAACGCCGGCGCCATATAGAACCCCGGCGTCTCGCGATTGAGCCGCTCGCCGCCGAGCGCGAGCTTCGCGCCCTCGCTCTTGCCGATGTCGACATAGGACAGGTCCTGGTCGAGCTGGCCTTGATCGACGACCGGGCCGATTTGGACCCCCGGCTTCACCGCGTCGTCGACGACAAGCCCGCGCATGCGCTCGGCGAGCGCGTCGGCGAAGCGTGCGTAGACGCCGCCGGTGACGATCAGGCGCGAGGACGCTGTACACCGCTGACCCGTGGAGAAATAGGCGCCGTTGACCGCGCATTCGACCGCGGTCTTGAGATCCGCGTCGTCGAGGATGACGAGCGGGTTCTTGCCGCCCATTTCGAGCTGGAATTTTCGCATCCTCTTCGTGCAAGCCTCGGCTACGCGCCGGCCGGTCGCGACCGACCCGGTGAAGGTGATCGCGTCGACGTTGGGATGGTCGAGCATGGCTTGGCCGACGACCGAACCGCGGCCCATGACGAGATTGAAGACGCCCTTCGGCGCTCCCGCACGCACGATGATTTCGGCGAGCGCATGCGCGCATCCCGGCACGAGATCGGCGGGCTTGAAGACGACGGTGTTGCCGAAGGCGAGCGCCGGCGCGATCTTCCAGGCCGGAATCGCGATCGGGAAATTCCACGGCGCGATGATTCCGATCACGCCGACGGCTTCGCGCGTGATCTCGATATCGACCCCCGGGCGCACGCTGGCCATCTTCTCGCCGGGAATGCGGAGCGTCTCGCCGGCGAAGAAGTCGAATATCTGCCCCGCGCGCCCGACTTCGCCGATCGCTTCCGGCAGCGTCTTGCCTTCCTCGCGCGCCAGCAACCGGCCCAGCTCCTCGCGGCGGGCGAGAATTTCCTGGGAAACGCGCAAGAGAATGTCGTGCCGCTCCTGCGGCGTCGTGCGCGACCAAGCGGGGAACGCGGCTTTCGCCGCCACGACCGCCGTTTCGGTCTGAGCGGCGTTCGCATAGGAATATTCGCCGACGATGTCGTTGGTGTTCGAGGGGTTGACGTCGCGCGTCACGGCGTCTCCGGCCACCCATTCGCCGGCGATGTAATTCTTGTGGGCTTCGCTCATGGCGTCCTCGTTGTTTTCCCTGATGAGCCTGAAGGCGATCGTTCTATATAAGCCCTCTTCGCGCAAGGTTGCGCATCAGGCGCGCAAAGCCAAAATCCCAGCGCGGGCATTCATGCGCGTGTCGCATGCGATTGACCAGGCGTCCGAGCTTGTCGGCGCTGACCGCGACCACGTCGCCGGGCTTGTGCGTGAAGCCCTTGCCGGGCGCGTCGCGGTCGGCGACGGGCGCATACATGGTGCCCAGGAACAGCGCCGCGCCATCGGGGTAGTCGTGATTCGGGCCGACCAGCTGCGCGGCGAGATCGGCGGGATCGCGGCTGATCCGACGCATCGAGGAGTCCCCCTCTAGTTGGAACCCGTCTTCGCCCTCGATCACCAGCGAAATATCCATTGTCCTCACGTCGTCGAGGCTGAACGTTTCGTCGAACAGACGCAGGAACGGGCCGACCGCGCAACTCGCGTTCTGGTCCTTCGCCTTGCCCAGCAGAAGCGCGCTGCGGCCTTCGAAATCGCGCAGGTTGACGTCGTTGCCGAGCGTCGCGCCGACAATGGCGCCGCTGGAGGCGATCAGCAGCACGGCTTCGGGCTCGGGATTGTTCCAGAGCGAGGCCGAGTGGTAGCCCGCTTCGGCGCCCGCGCCTACCGCCGACATCGGCTGTGCCTTGGTGAAGATTTCGGCGTCCGGACCGATGCCGACTTCGAGATATTGCGACCAGGCGCCTTCCGCGATCAGGGCGTCCTTCAGCTTTTGCGCTTCGGGCGAGCCCGGTTTCAGTGTCGCGAGATCGGTCCCGATCAGCTTGGCCATCTCTGCGCGCGCCCGCTCGGCGCCCGCGCGGTCGCCGCGGGCGCGCTCTTCGATCACGCGTTCCAGCATCGAGGCGGCGAAAGTAACGCCCGCGGCCTTGACCGCCTGCAAGTCGATAGGCGCAAGCAGCCAGGGCCGATTGGCGTCGCGAGATTCGAGCGGCGTGTTGGCGAGGATATCCTCCAGCGAGCCCAGACGCTCGCCCTTGGCCGCACGCAAGGCGCTCGCCGCGCCGGGGGCCTCGCAGAGATCGCGAGAGGTCGCGAAGGCCGCGCTGACGTCGTAAACGCCGTCAGCCTGCAACACGACGACCGACGGACCCTCGACATCGGGCCGCCAGACCCGTCCGGCCAGAGCGCCGGCCCAGCCGTCGGCAGGCAGGGTCGCAGCTTCGGTCAAACGCATGGACTTCATGCCGGTCCTCCCTGGCGCCTTCATTGCGATTGACGGCGGCGCGCCGTCTCTCTAGCGTCTAACATGTCAGCAGGGAAGGGGGGCAACGTCGGGGAGCGAGCGAGTCTCGCCGTCCCGGGCGTTTGCCCGAGATCGAAGGCCATGATGGGCGAGCGCGCCAGCAGCAAGGCGGAACAGGTCTACGAGGCCGTCAAGGAAGCCATACTTTCGGGCGCCCTGGAGCCGGGCGAACCCATAGACAAATTGGCGCTATGCGAGTCGCTGGGGGTCTCGCGCTTTCCGGTTTCAGCCGCGCTGAGCCGCCTCGCGTTCGAACGGCTCGTTCTGGTCGAGCCGCAACACGGCTCTTTCGTCGCGCGCATTTCGGCCCAGGATGTGCGCGAGCGGTTGTTCATTCGCCGCGCGATCGAAGGCGAAATCGCGGCCGAGGCGGCGCGGCGGCTGAAAAACGCGGGCCGGGA
>JBAQGU010000511.1:0-2062 GCA_049287975.1 Roseiarcus sp. | reverse complement strand
GCATAGGCCGGCGCGAGCCGCCACGCTTCGCCCTGCCGCAACGCCTGCCGATGCAGCGCCAGCAAGCCCGCGATCCCGCCGGGCGCCCAGGTCACGACGCCGATGAACAGCAGGCCGAAATAGAGCTGCCATGCGCTGGTGACGTCGGAAAGGCTGATTTGCAGGAAAGTGATGACGATGGCGCCGATGATCGGCCCCGCGAAAGCGCCGATGCCGCCGACATAGGCCATCAGCAGCACGAGGCTCGATTGCTGCGCGCCCAGTTGCTGCGCATTCATGATCTCGAAATCGATCGCCGCGAGGCCTCCGGCCGCGCCCGCGAAGAACGCGGAAAAAGAGAACGCGATCAGACGCAGCATGCGCGGGGAATAGCCGATGAATTCGACACGCTCGGGATTGTCGCGCACGGCGTTGCACATGCGCCCGAACGGCGTGCGGGTGAGCGCATACATCGCCAGGACGCAGACGAGGCACCAAAACGCGATGAGATAATAGACCTCGATCTGCGAGACGAACCTGAAGCCGAGGAAATGCGCCAATTTGGCGCGATTGGTGGTGACGCCCTCTTCGCCGCCGAAGAAGCTGCGAAGGATGAACGAGCTCGAGGACACCAGTTCGCCGAGGCCGAGCGATATCATGGAAAAGACGATTCCCGCCCTCTTTGTCGACACGAGACCGAACAGGAACCCGAAGCCGAGCCCCGCCAATCCGCCGACCAGGGGGATGACGATCGCGGGCACGCCGAGCTTTGCGTCAATGATGGCGTTCATCGCATGAATCGCGACGAAACCGCCGAGCCCGTAATAGACCGCATGGCCGAACGAGAGCAGGCCCGTCTGCCCCAGCAGCATATTGTAGGATAGCGCGAACACGATCATCACGCCCATCAGGCTCAGCGTCGTGAGCGCCGAGCCCGAGGAGAAAATCATCGGCGCGGCTGCGAACGCGAGCGCCAGTGCGAGCCACGGCGCGATCGCCCTCATGACTCGCGCGTTCCCATCAGGCCGGTCGGGCGAAAGATCAGGACGAGCACCAGCAGCAGATAAGGAATGACCGGGGCGAGCTGGGCGATCGTCACCTGCCAGAGATCGCCGAGCAGCGGCGGCGCGTCCGGACCGAGAATCTCTGCGAGCGAGGCATTCATCGCGACGGCGAAAGTCTGCACGATCCCGATCAGCAGCGATGCGACCAGCGCGCCGGTGAGCGAACCCAAGCCGCCGACGACGATGACGACGAAGAGGATCGGTCCGAGCAGGTCGGCCATGCCGGGCTGGGTCACCAGCGCGGGCCCGGCGATGACGCCGGCGAGACCCGCGAGCGCCGCGCCGGCGCCGAACACCAGCATGAACAGGCCCGGCACATTGTGGCCGAGCATCGCGACGGCCTCGGGATGGGTCAGCGCGGCCTGAATGACGAGGCCGACGCGGGTGCGCGTCAGCACCGCGAACAGCGCCGCGAACATGGCGATCGCCGTCAGCAGCATGAACATGCGATAGGCGGGATAGGTCGTGTCGAACAGGCGAAAGGCGACGAAATCGAGCGAGGGCGGCACGCGATAGTCAACGGGCAATTTGCCCCAGACCATCTGCACCACTTCCTCGATAACGAAGGCGAGGCCGAAGGTGAACAACAGTTCCGAGACATGGCCGAGCCGGTGCACTCGCCGCAATCCAAAGCGCTCCACGAGCGCGCCCAACGCGCCGACGAGCAGCGGGGCGATGAAGAACCCCGGCCAGAAACCGATATGCCTGGAAATTTCGAAGCCGAAATAAGCGCCGAGCATATAAAAGCTGGCATGAGCAAAGTTCAGAACGCCCATCATGCTGAAGATCAGCGTGAGGCCGCTCGCCATCATGAACAGCAACATGCCGTACAGCACGCCATTCAGCGTCGAGAAGGCTATGAGTTGGAGCATTTTGACTCGGCCCCTTGATACCTCCAAAAACAAGCGCCGTCATAGCAATCACAGCGAAGCGATCCAGACTTGGGGTCTCCAACGCGGCTCAGTCTGGATTTGCCTCGCTGTCGCTCGCAATGACGGTCGGGCGCCCGCGCCCTCCCC
>JBAQGU010000510.1:0-2341 GCA_049287975.1 Roseiarcus sp. | reverse complement strand
GCCGCGGCCGCATCGATGGCGGTCCGCATGTTATCACGCGATAGTCGACCATCAAAGTTCGGCCCGTACCCGAGGCGAAGAATTTGCTCGGCTTCCGCCGAGATCGGATTGAAGGCGTCTTGTTGGGCAATCGCTTGCGAAAGCTTCTGCCCGTTCATTCGGGCTTTCTGGACGACGCGCGCCGCTTCGAGAAGCGGCGAACTCAGATCGGCGCCGGGATGAACGGCCCCCGAGACGATATCGCGGCGAAGTTGCGCGACGCGGCCGGCTGAATCGCTGAGAACGCCCCCGAACGATTTGATATTTTCTCCGCCAGCGACGACACCAGATTGGAGTCGCCATAAGCCGCGTGAAGGAGGGCGTTGCGCACCCGTTGCGCGCCGTCGAGTGACAGTTGCCCATTGGCTGAGGCGAACGAGCCTTCCTCGCCGGGTTCAGGCACCGATCGCATGAACGAACGAACGAAATCGCGGTTCTCTGCCGAACCGGCGTCGCCGCCCTGATATTTTTCCAGCGCCTCGTCAGACAGTCGCCCGGCATCGATCGCCGCCCGCTCGCTCGGCGATAGCGCCAGTCCGGTTCCGGCATTGGCCTCTTGCGCGAAGCGGACACGCTCTTCCGGGCTCATGTCCGTAGTGCGCTGGCGCACCAGCACCGGCTCTTTCATGCCGGACGTGTCGAAGCCTTGGCTTTAGAGATAGGCGCGATATTTCTGCGCGGAATCGCCGCCTTGCGCATAAGCTCGACGAATCCCGAGCACGCGGCCGTTGCCGGATTCGACCACGCCGTCCGGCCCAATGATCGGAGCGCCTTCGCCGACCGAGGACGAAGCGCCGAGCCGCTCGGGCTGCAATTGTCCCGCAATGCGCGAGACCTGTGTTTCCGACGCGGCGCGGCCCCGATCGCGAGGCTGCAACTCCTGCGGAAACTCCGGGTTCGGCGTCATGTCGGGATTGTTCGACGTGACGAGATGCTTGCCCTCGACCACGCGGTATTGAACGCCGACCTGCCGACCCGATGGGGTGAATATGGAATCGCCGACGTTCGGGGCGGCTACGCTTGATCCAGTGGCCGCAGTTTCGGAAGCGCCGCTCGCAGTTCCTCTTGATACTTCCGGTATTCCTGCACCGCTCGCAACATCCCGAGGTCTTTGGTTTGTTGGGCCACCGCTTGGTAGTGCGCCAACATCGCCACCCGCTGATCGTCCGGGACTGGCGCTAGGCTGTCCGCCACGATCTGCCATAGCGGCCGGTTTGGGTTCGACGACATTCGATCTCGCCCGTTCGAGCTTGGCTTGGATTGCCTGTTGCGGCGACATCAAGCCGCGGCGCACTGCAATTTGGTCCAGCGCCGCACGATTTTCAACCGCATGGTCGATCGCATCGTCAACCGGAGGGAGCAATTGCCCCAATCTGCCATAGGACTGCGGATCGCTCTGCCGGAGCGTAGATCGCGCGGAGAGGATCGAACCGCGCAAAGCATTGACGTTGGCCAGCGGCATCGAATCGCCATAGCCCGACGCCAGATCGTAGAGACGGCCTTCCTCGCCCGAAATCGGTGAATGTTCGGGGAGCATCCCGGCTTGAATCGCCTTGGCCTTCGCTGCGATATCCCCCGATGGGGCGACCATGTCTTTCGGCAGCGCATCGTAGAGCGCATTGACCTTCGCACTCGCCGCCGTGCTCCCGATCTCGTAGGGAGCCCGTAGAGCGGCCCCGACCTGTTCCGGGCTCTGCGCTGCCGGCGCGCTCACTGAGCGCGCCTGAGAGGCCGCATTTTGCGCGGAAGCGACGTTCTCCGTACCCGACTGTTCCAGCGCATCCCGAATCGAGCGAAAGTGCTGCGCGACTTCGAGCGGGGAGGCGTCCGGCTTCAACGCTTGGATGCCGGCCAGTGCGGTCTGATGCGCTTCTTGCGCGCCCTCGACATGAGCTTTGGTCGCGGCGTCGACCGTCGCTTGGTTTGCCGCAGCGCGGGCTTGTGCGGCATCCACGCCGGCTTGGCTCGCCATATCGGCGACGTCGGCGTTGATGCGCACCGCGCCGGGCAGATCGGCGACATTCCCGGTCGGCTGCACGCCCGCGATGGCGTTCTGGCGCGCGGCGTTCTGTTTCGCCTGATTGGCGGCGTAAGCGGCCTTGGCTTCCGGCGAGCTTTCGGAAACCGCTTTCTCGTAGACGTTGAGCCCGACGTCATCGGACAGCGTACCGGTCGTCAGCGGCGCGCCGGGAACCTGCGAAGTATCGCCGGCCGCGAGCTTGGCTTGCGCCGCCCCCGCATCGGTCGCGGCGGCGTTGAGTTCGCTTCCGACCGTGGCTCGGGCGCGTGCGTTGGCTTGCCC
>JBAQGU010000509.1:0-6606 GCA_049287975.1 Roseiarcus sp. | reverse complement strand
GAGATTGTGCGGGAGGACAATCGCGCACGTCGCGGCCCGCCCCACCCCCGATCCCTCCGCGCAAGGGGCGGGGAGGGGAGAAGAGCCGGCGCCGCGGACTCCCCTCCCCGTTCTTGCGGGGAGGGGCTGGGGGTGGGGCTCTCCGTTCAGCCGCACGACAAACCGCACGCCTTCCGACGCCGCGAACGCCTCGAACCGCACATCCGCCTCGACGTCGCCGAGCGGCCATCGCCCGCCCGCGTCGATCACGAACCCGAACTTGCCGGGCAGGGCGCGCAGATTCTCGTCGATTGCGAGCCGCGCCTCGAGCGCGGCCACGATCGGCGTGACATCGAGGAACGCCTGCGGATCGACGTCGCTGAGCGAACTCGCGACGATGTTGCGCACGCGTTCGGTCGCAGGATCCGGGTCGACGAGCCGCTCGGCCGCCAGCCGCGCCTGCAATTCGTTCAGCTTCGCCTCGGCGACGCCGCGCAATTGCAGATTGCCTCGCGAGGAGACTTCGATCGTTCCGTTACCGCAATCGCGAGCGCACGACGCCAGCGCTTCGGCCTGATCGAGGCTCAGCCGCCCTGCGGATATTCGCACGCGGACGAGCAGGCCGTCGCCAGTCGGCATCGGCCGCAGTGCGCCGGGACACCAGCCTTTGACGGCCGCGCTCATGCGGCCCCCGCTGTCAACTGCTCGAGGATCGCCGCGCTCGAATTGCGGCGCGAGACCCAAAAACCGCGAAGGCGCGCTTCGGCAAACTTCGTCGCCATCCCCTTGGCCGCCTGCGGATTAGCGGCGACGAGGAACTCACGCACCCCGGCGTCGCCGAGCGTGGCGTCGAAATAGAGATCGAACTGCCGGCTTTCCACGGCGTCGGTCAGCGCGGCGTAGGCGAACAGGTTGTCGAGGGTTTCTGCGATCTCGGTCGCGCCGCGATGGCCGTGGCGCATCTGGCCCGCGATCCAGCGCGGATTGACGGCGCGGGCCCTGAGCACGCGCGCGATCTCCTGACGCAAGGGCCGCACGGCGATGCGCTCGGGCCGCGTCGAATCGACGTGATAGATCTCCGGCATCGCGCCCTGCATAGCCGCCGCCGCGGCGAAGCCGCCCTCGTGCTCGGCGAAGGCGTCCGAATCGAGCACGTCCTGGCCCGCCATGTCCTGAACGTGAACGAGCGCGTCGGCGCGCGCGATCTTCTCGCCGAACCCCGCGTCCGCATGGCTCTCGCCGGCGCCGTCATAGGCATGGCTCGTCGCTTCGAGATAGGCGCGGCCCAGTTCGTCACGCTCGCGCCAGTCGCCGCTCTCCAGTATTCCGCTTAACCCCACCCCATAGCGGCCGGGCGCCGCGCCGAAAATGCGGGAGGCCGGCTCGCCGGCCAGCGGATTGTCCTCGGCGCTTTCCTCGAGCGCCGCGACCGCTCGGAAGGCCGCGTCGAGCAGCGCGATTTGCGTGGGGAAGACGTCGCGGAACAGCCCGGAGATGCGGATCGTCACGTCGATGCGGGGGCGGCCGAGCATCGCCAAGGGCAAGATTTCGAAGGCGTTCACCCGGCTCGAGGCCAGATCCCATTTCGGTCGCGCGCCGATCAACGCGAACGCCTGCGCGATTTCCTCGCCGCCGGTGCGCATCGACGCACTGCCCCAGAGATCGAGCACGATGTGCCGCGGCCAGTCGCCATGATCCTGCGCATAACGCGCGACCACGTCCTCGGCGGCGCGGCGGCCGATCTCCCAGGCGTTGCGTGTCGGGACCGATCGCGGATCGATAGCAAACAAATTGCGCCCCGTCGGCAGCACGTCGAGCCGCCCGCGCGAAGGCGCGCCCGCCGGACCCGGCGGCACGAAGCGGCCGTCGAGCGCAGCGAGCAGCCCGCGCAGCTCCGCGGGGCCGCAAGCGGCGTAAGCTTCTTCCGCGATCACGCCGTCATGACCGGGCTTGTCCCGGTCATCCACGTCGTCGTGGCGCAGGATGGTTTCGTAGTAGCCGGAAACTGAACCACGTGGATGGCCGGGACACGCCCGGCCATGACGGATAGCGAAGTTATCGACCCCGAACACATGCAGCCCGTCGCCGATGCGCATGTCTTTCAGCTCGCAGAGCCAAGCGTCCAACTTCAGCAGCGCCGCATCCGGCTCGGCCCCATTGGCCTCGCATTCCCGAAGCAGTCCCGCCTCGCCTGCGCGCTCCAGAATCAGATCGGCGATGGCGCGCGCGCGGCGCGGATCGAGCGATTGCGCCTGCGAGAACTCATCGAACAGCGCTTCCAGCTCGTGGGCAGCGCGATAGGCGCCCGCCTCGACGAGCGGCGGCGTGAGATGGCCGATCGTCACGGCCGCGATCCGGCGTTTGGCTTGCGCGGCCTCGCCGGGATTGTTGACGATGAAAGGATAGATCACGGGCAGTGGGCCGAGCGTCGCCTCGACGGCGCAAACCTTCGAGAGCGCGACCGCCTTGCCCGGCAGCCATTCGAGCGTGCCGTGCGCGCCCAAATGAATGAGCGCGTCGATGCGCTCGATCTCGCGCAGCCAGATGTAGAACGCGACGTACGCATGGCGCGGCGCCAGCGCGAGGTCGTGATACTCGCCCTTGCGTGAATCGAGGCGGCCGCGATCGGGCTGAACGGCGACTATCAGCTTGCCGGCGCGGACGATGCGAAAAACGAACGCGCGTTCGCGCACGGCCGGGTCGGTTTCGGGATCGCCCCAGGCCGCGACGACGTCTCGCCGGAACGCCTCAGGCAGCACCGTGAAGCGGTTGACGTAATCGGCAAGAGAAATGACCGCCTCCTCTGGCCCCTGGGAGAGATGCGCGATCAGCGCCTCGGCCTCGATCGACGCGCCGACGTCATAGCCGGCGTCGCGCAAGACCTCGCCGATCGCGGCGACGCTCGCGGGCGTGTCGAGGCCGACGGCGTAGCCGACGCGTCCGCCCTTGGCGGGATAATCGGAGAGGACGCAGGCGAGCCGTCGATCTCCCCTCGGTGTGCGCCGAAGCTTCGCCCAAGCTGACGCGAGATCGGCGACAAAGGCGACGCGGTCGTCCATCGGCTCATGCACGACGCGCGAGAACTGCAGGTTTTCGTCGCGCGCCCGCGCCTGCTTGAAGGAGACTGCGCGCGTCAGAATGCGCCCGTCGATTTCGGGCAGTGCGACATGCATCGCGAGGTCGGCGGGCGAAAGCCCGCGCGTCGAGGCCGCCCAGGCCTCGGCTCCGGCTCCCGCCAGCACGACCTGCAGCACCGGCGCATCGGCTTCGTCGAGAACGCCGCCGCTGCGTTCGTCGAGGCGCGCCGAAAAGGCGGTGGCGTTGAGGACGATGTCGAACTTTTCGCGGGAGATCAGCTCGCTCAAGGGGGCGCGCACGGCGGCGTCCTTGAGGCTGGTGACGTAGGCGCAGGTTACCGCGAAACCGCGCGCTTCGAGCGTATTTTCGAGCGCATCTATCGGGGCGAGGTCGTCGGCGAGGTAGATCGAGCGGTAGAAGACGATGAGGGCGCGCACGTCCCCCTCTCCCGCTCTTCGCGGGAGAGGGTTGGGGTGAGGGGCGTGGGGATTACGCCGACCCTCATCCGTCGGCTTCGCCGACACCTTCTCCCGCGAGAGCGGGAGAAGGGCAGGGTGGCGCGGCTCATAAAGGCCGAACGCCGCCACCGCCCGCGGCGCCGGCGCTTTTCCGCTCGTGATGAACGCGAGGCACGCGGCCATGTTGTCTGGACCGCCCTCCTCAAAATAGCTTCCCAGCAACCGCAGCGACGCGCCATCCAGCGTCGAAGCCTCCACCAGCCTCGCGTCCTCGAAGCGATCGCCGGGCATCAACGCGAGCGCGATGCCCCGGGCTTTGGCAAGAGCAGCCAATTGCTCGACGCCATAGCGCCAGTACTCAATGCCGCCGAGCAGTCGCACCAAAATGAACCGCGCGCGAGAACAAACCGTTTCGAGATAGAGATCGACGGAATAGGGATGTTTCAGCGCGGCGAGATTCGCCAGCCGCAGGCTGGGGCGCGGCGCGCTCATTCGATCCCAAGCCGCGGCGAAAGCCGCGAGGTCGCTATCGGTGAACGACAGCAGCACGACCTCGGCGGGCGACTGCCCGAGATCGACCGCTTCGGCCGTCTCATCGAGGGAGCGGGTTTCGATCCTCGCGATATGCACAGGCGTTCACGCCCCCAGCATGGCTTCGATCGCGCTGCGGTCGAGGCCCTTCTCGCCAATCACGACGAGCCGGCTCCGGCGGGCCTCGCCTTGTGCCCACGCACGGTCGAAATCACGGCGAAATCGCTGGCCGACGCCCTGGATCAGCAGGCGCATGGGCTTGCCCGTGACTTCGACATAGCCTTTCACACGCAGGATGTCATGCGCGCGCGTCGCCTCGCCGAGCCGCGCGAGCAACGCGTCGGGGTTGGCGACGGCGGGTAGGTCGAGCACGAAGGAATCGAAATCGTCGTGATCGTGCTCGCCCGAAGCGTCGTGATGCGAGGGCCTAGCCGCGAGGTCGTCCTCCGCCGCGGCCTTCAGCCCCAACAACACGTCGGGTTCGATGCGCCCCTCGCGCGTCGTGACGACCTTCACCGCGCGGGATATCGTCGCCGCGATTTCGGCGCGCAATTCGGCCAGCCGCTCGGACGAAACGAGATCGCTCTTGTTGAGCACGACCATGTCGGCGCAGAGCAGCTGGTCCTCGTAGACTTCCTCGAGCGGGTTGTCGTGATCGAGCGAGAGGTCGGCGCGGCGTTGCGCGGCGACTTTTTCCGGATCGTCCGCGAAGCGCCCGGCCGCGACGGCGCCCGCATCGACCACCGCGACGACGCCATCCACCGTGAGCCTGGCGCGCAGCTCCGGCCATTCGAACGCCTTCACGAGCGGCTTCGGCAGCGCGAGGCCCGAGGTCTCGATGACGATGTGATCGGGCCGCGGCTCGCGCTCCAACAGGGCGCTCACGGCGGGCGCGAAATCGTCGGCGACGGTGCAGCAGATGCAGCCGTTGGCGAGCTCGATGATGTTGTCCTCGGGGCACGCCTCGGCGCCGCAGCCCTTCAGGATATAGCCGTCGACGCCGACGTCGCCGAATTCGTTGATGATCAGCGCGAGCCGGCGGCCGCCGGCATGAGCGAGGATGTGGCGGATCAGCGTCGTCTTGCCGGAACCGAGAAAGCCGGTGACGATCGTGACGGGGACTTTGGCGAACATCGGAATTATCCTTCGACTGGCGTCAGCGGCGGCGTGCGCGAGATCACGCCCTTGCGAAATGGGATCGGCCGCTCGCGCCAGGGCACGATCCCATCGTGGGTGCGAGCGAAGCGCCGCGCGGCCGTCAAGATGTCGTCGAGATGGGTTTCGAGGCTGAGATCGCCGACGACGTAGGTCCACTTGCCGCGCGCGGTCAGCGCGACGGTGCAGGGCCGCTTGCACACGGAAAGGCATTCGACCGCGCGCAGGCAAACCCCGGCCTCGCCGTCGGCAGCGATTCGAGCGCTCAGCGCATCGAACAAAGCTTGGCCGAGGCAATCGTCGCCCGCTTTGCAGGTGATGCAGACGTAGAGCGTCGCGTCACGCTCATCGTTGGCTGTGGTCATTGGCGAGACGGCGAGGCGGTCAGGGACAGACGCGCGACGGCGCGCAGTCGCCGAATATTCTCAATGGAAAAAGAATCTTCATCACAGGCGCTCCTTGACCGCCCCACCGGCGATCGCTCGGACGACAAAGGCGCACGGCAGGTCTCCTGGCTCGCGCGCGTATCGCCGGCGCCGCCTTCCCGGATCGGATGAGACCCAGTGGCGTTCGGCGCCGGCACGCCGCTGACAGTCGCGGGGGCGGCCACGGATCGGCGGAGCCTACCGTGTTCCCTTTTCACCCTCTTCGGCAGAGGGACCGTACACGACGGATGTCCCAGCTTCGCGAGGGGTTGTCAAATGGCGAAGAGAAGCGGAGGAAACGAACAGCTGCAGCGGGCTAGCTAGGCGCGTTTTCCAATTGAGGTCCTGTAACGTTTGTCATTCCCGCGAAAGCGGGAATCCAGAGCCCCGGCACGGCGGCACTGTCTCGATGCCCGCTTTCGCGGGCATGACACCGACGTTCTGAGTCATCCCGCCTTTTTGATCGACTCATGCGAGGTCGGCCGCATCGACGCTGTCGGCCCAGGCTGACAAGTTCCGATCGCTGTTTCCGGACCGGATCTTTCGCAATTCCGAGACGACGTTGGTTCTCGAAAAGGAACATCAGTCAAAGTCACACGGGCGCGCGAGATCACGCGCCCGTGGAACTTCGAACTGGATATCTTCGACGCCGGGCAAAGCCAGTAAATCGGCGATCTTCGCCGTTGCCCCGGTGAGTCGGCGGTAATCCTCGATGCTGAGAAGCACATGCGCGGGGCGCCCGCGATCGGTGATGAATACCGGCCCGTCTTTCGTCGCCTTCTTCGCGCGGCTGGCGTCCTGATTGAATTCGCGGCTGGAAAGGGTGGTGATGGTCATGTCGGCGTCCGGTATTTCGATTTAGTAGACACGTTACTACATTGCTGAACTACATTGCTGAGGCGATGCAAGCCAAACTACGTATTGCGGCGTTCGGTGACATGTCAGCCAATTACGCATTATGTCGGCATCAAGCGCCAGCC
>JBAQGU010000508.1:0-11607 GCA_049287975.1 Roseiarcus sp. | reverse complement strand
GCCCAACCGCCGACGCCCGAGAACACCGCGACATATTGCTTGCCGCCATGCTCGTAGGTCATCACGTTGCCGATGATGCCCGACGGGGTCTTGAACTTATAGAGTTCCTTACCCGTCTTGGCGTCCACCCCCTTCAGATAGCCTTCCAGCGTGCCGTAAAAGACAACGCCGCCAGCCGTCGCCAAGGCGCCGCCCCACGCCGAGAACTGCTCCTTGTCGGACCATACGATCTTGCCCGTCTTGCCATCCCAGGCAATGAAATTGCCCATGTTGGAGTCGCCCTTGGGCGGATACATCGCCACGGCCGCGCCGACATAAGCCTGACCGGCGGTGTAAGCAACCTTGTAGGGCTCATAATCCATGCAGACGTGGTTGGTCGGAACATAGAACAATTGCGTTTCCGGGCTATAGGCCGCGGGCTGCTCGTCCTTGGTTCCCAACGCCGCCGGGCAGATGCCCTTCGAGTTGGTGTCTTCGCCGTTGTGTTGCGTCGAATATTGCGGAACCACAAGCGGACGGCCGTAGGTCTTGGACGACTTGTCCATGTCGACCTTTGTCGCCCAGTTCACGACCGGATCGTATTTTTCCGCTACCAACAGCTCGCCGGTTTCGCGATCGAGTGTGTAGCCGAAGCCGTTACGATCGAAGTGGGTGAGCAGCTTCCTCGGCTTGCCGTCGATGTCCTCATCAGTGAGGATCATTTCGTTGACGCCGTCGAAGTCCCATTCGTCGTGCGGGGTCATCTGGTAGATCCACTTGACCTTACCCGTGTTCAGATCACGGGCCCAGATGGACATCGACCAGCGATTGTCGCCTGGGCGTTGCACCGGATTCCAGGTCGAAGGATTGCCCGAACCGTAATAGACGAGATTCAGCGCCGGATCGTAGGAATACCAACCCCAAGTGTCGCCGCCGCCGATCTTCCATTGGTCGCCCTCCCAGGTCTTGATGGAAGAGTTGGGGCCGACCGGCTTGCCGAGCGACATCGTCTTCTCCGGGTCGATCAAAGTGTCGCTGTCCGGACCTTCGGAATAGCCGCGCCAAGCCAGCGAACCGTCCTTCATGTTGTACGCGCTGACCCAGCCGCGAACGCCGAATTCGCCGCCTGATACGCCGACCAGGACCTTGTCGCCAAATACGAACGGCGAGTCGGTGCCCGACTGCCCCTTGCCCGCCTCGCCATCCATCTTGGACCAGAGGACTTTGCCGGTCTTCGCGTCGAGCGCCACCAGAGTCGTATCGGCTTGGTGCAAGAAGATCTTGCCGTCGCCATAAGCGACGCCGCGATTGACCGTGTCGCAGCACATGATCGGGATCACGTTCGGATCCTGGCGAGGCTCATATTTCCAGAGGATCTTGCCGTCGTTGTTCAGATCCAGCGCGTAGACCGTATTTGGGAACGGCGCAGCCAGATACATCACGTCGCCAATCACCAGCGGTGACCCTTCATGACCGCGAAGAACGCCGGTCGAGAACGTCCAGGCGACCTGGAGTTTCTTGACGTTCGCCGCCGTGATCTGGTTCAATGTGGAAAAACGCGTGTTGGCGTCGTTCTGGGTGGGCGACGCCCATTGCTTCGGGTCCTTCATCCGGGCATCCAGGTCGGCGTCGGCGCGCGCCGGTAGGCCCTGCACGGCCAAAAACCCAAGCGCAGAAGTTGTCACAACCAGTAATTTCTTCATACGTTTCCTCCCTGAGATCGTTGCTTAGGCGTAGTTGACGCAGCTTGGAAACATAAAGCACGTAACCCAAAGCGGACGTCAAACGCCATCGTCTGGGGACTGCTTCCGGCAGCGTGTCACGACCTCAGCGAGGCCTAAAGGGGCACCGTGCTAGGACCCACACATTAGTCTTCGAAGCGATGACGGCGCTCCCTGAATCGCCGCCATCCTTGAAGCCGGAAGCATATCAACGTTATGCCAGATCGCTCGCTTGCGCAAGCCCAATCTTGACGCAATGAGCGAGCCCGAGTTGTGCAGTGCAATATCAAACTGAGGCGCCGCTTCGCCTGAGGGATCGCGCGCACCGAACGGCGTCCCATTTTGACTGCGACAACGCCGTCGGCTAAGAGCGACGACGACGCTTCCGGCGACAGGGGGCGGGGAGGAGGAGATGTCTCGCACGGCTCGACGATTCGGCGCTGCGGAGCAGGGTCCCCGTTTCAATGAGATAGCGAGGCGTCTGGCTTTCGATCTGATCGTAGCCGCCTTGGCGATGGCGTTGTTCGCAAGCGGAGCACGGGCTCAATCAGCACTCGCTCCGTTGTCGACGACGGAGGTTGCGCCCGGGGTCTACGTTCACTCCGGCGCCATCGATCTGATGACCGAGGCCAACGAAGGCGGCATCGCCAACATCGGCTTCATCATAGGCGACGATTCCGTCGCGGTGATCGACACCGGCGGCAGCGCGCGCGAGGGCGCCCGTCTCCTCGCCGCGATCCGGGCCGTCACGGCGAAACCGGTTCGCTACGTCATCAACACGCACGTGCACCCCGATCACATTTTCGGCAACGCCGCGTTCGTTGGCCCGGGCGTGACATTCGTCGGCCACGAGAAGCTGCCGCGCGCGATGGCGGCGCGCGGCGAATTTTATCTGAAAGCGTTCCGAAAATTGCTCGGCGACGCCCTCATCGACGAGGTCAGGATCGTGCCGCCGACAATGCTGGTGGCGAACGAAACGGAAATCGATCTCGGCGGGCGAAAGTTGACGTTGAAGGCCTGGGGGCCGGCGCATACCGACAACGACCTGACCGTCTATGACACGGCGAGCGCGACGCTGTTCGCGGGCGATCTCTTGTTCGTTGGGCATTTGCCCATCATCGACGGCAGCATTCGCGGTTTCCTGACCGACCTTCCGGAATTGCGGCGCATTCCCGCCCGACGCGTCGTCCCCGGACATGGTCCGATCGTGGATGACCTGGGCGCCGCGGTCGATTCCGAGCGGCGCTACTTCGAGAGCCTCGCCAAGGATGTTCGCGGCCTGATCGCGCGAGGAGCGCCGATCGCGGAGGCGGCGGGCAGCGCCGGCCAAAGCGAGAGATCGCGCTGGAAAATGTTCGACGAGTACAATTCGCGCAACGCCATCGCGGCTTTCAGCGAACTGGAATGGGAATGACGGAACGCCAGCCGCCGCGATTGCGGATTCTAGCGCCGCTTGTTCCGCCACGAATTGTCGAATATCGTAGTGCCGGCTTCAGTGGGAGGACTTGGCCGTGTCGAATTTCGTGAGGACGATCTGTCTCTCCGTGATGATGGCGCTGGGCCTGGCGGCGGCGTCCGGCGTGCGGGCCGAGGAGGCGGCGCCCGCATCGACGCAGCCTTCGGAAGAAACCTGGAACAGCATCAAGGGCGATATCTTCCAGGGCCGTCCGATTCTCGACGGCTCCGGCCTCGTCTCGCTCCAGGCGCCTCGACGAGCCGAGGACGCCGCCATCGTGCCGATCGGAATGCGCGTCAGTTTACCGGCCGACGACAAACGCTCGATCCTTTCCCTTACGCTCGTGATTGACGAAAATCCCGCCCCGGTCGCGGGAAAATTCACCATCGGGCCCCATTCCGGCGTGACGGCGATTTCCACACGCGTTCGGGTGAACACCTATTCCTATGTCCGCGCCGTTGCGGAGCTCAGCGACGGCCAACTTTACGCAGTGAAATCTTATGTCAAGGCGTCCGGCGGCTGTTCGGCGCCGGCTGCGTCGAATGCCGACGCCGCCAAATCGACGCTCGGCCAAATGAAGTTCCGGATCTTTCCACCGGGGGCCGATGGGCTGCCGGAGGCGCAGATCATGCTGCGGCACCCGCAGAACTCGGGATTGCAGATGGATCAGGTGACGCGCTTGTACGTACCGCCCTTCTTTATCGAGACATTGGAGGTTTGGCAGGGTGAGGATCTCGTGTTGGCGCTGGACGGCGGCATCGCGATCTCGGAGGATCCGAACCTCCGTTTCAACTACCGGCCAAACGGCTCCGACGATTTTCGCGTGAAGGGTTTCGACACGAGCAAGAATGTTTTCAAGGGCGAATGGCAGGCTGAGAAATCGGCGCTCTAGCCGCCGACGGTCCAGTCAAAAACAGCGCACCTCCGCCTCGGCTTGCGCCCGGTGAAACTCCTCCAGAGCGGCTTTGGCGGTTTCCGTCGAGCGGAACTCGCCACCGACCGGGCCGGTCACCTGAGACATCGAGACGATGGTCTCCGCTGCGACGTACTTGTCGTAGGGGATCAGCGACGCGACGACGTCGATCGAACAAGAGCATTTTTGCAGCGTCTCCTGGGTTTCGCCATTCGCCTTCATGCAGGCGAAAACATAGTCCGCACGCGCCGAGGTCGGGTAATCATTTAAATCCCCGCCCACCGCAAGCGACGCCGAGGCCGCCATTGCGATCGCCGCCAAAGAACTCGACAAGCAAAAACTGCGCAGCTGCCCCATCTCGAGGACTTTCCGTTCTAGACGTCATCGTTTGGCGCGTAAGGCGTCGGATTTCGCCAGCGTCCGGGTCGAACCGAGCCGTACTCGACGATTCGACCCGACCTGAAGACGTCTTGGTCTAAAGCTTCTTTCCGTCCGGGCCAAATTGCTTGAGATAGGCTATGACATTGTCGATATCCTCCTCTTTTGGCAAACCTGGAAAAATCATCTTGGTGCCGGGGACCTTCGCGCGTGGGTTCTTCAGGTAGACCTTGAGCGTCGCCTCGTCCCAGGTGAGGCCCGAGTTCTTGTTGGCCTCGCTGTAGGAATAGCCGGGATAGGTTCCGGCGGGTCGACCCACCACCCCATTCAGAACCGGGCCGACGGCGTCATGGGCGTTCTCGCCAATCTGATGGCAGGCCTTGCACTTGTTGAACACCTTTTCCCCGGCGGCGGCATCCTGGGCGAGCGCCGACCCGATCGAAGCGGCGAACGCCAAAATCGCGAGCCCCCCAGCCTGAAGTTTCTTCACCATTTTCCTCCCTTTTGTCAGTGCGTCGCCGCTAAGGCGTCTCGCGTCGAACCTGACGGATCGGCAAACGCCGACATCGCGTGAACAATCTCTCCGCGCAACGCCTCACCACATTTCCGCCCTCTGGCTCGATGGGTGACTTAGCAAAGCGCCGCGGCGCTCGCTAGCTCCAATTCCGACGGGGGAATGGGGACGGACGGGCCGAACCAGACAGACTCGTTCCACGATCGCTTTATCCTGATGGACATGAGAGGAATCGGATTCGGACAGCCATGGCCTTCAGGCCTCGGGGTGAAGGCCAGAATGGAGGTGGCGCCTCGCGCGGGTCGACGGCCGTTTTGGGCCGAGGGGCGAAACAAAGGCAACATCATGTTGCAGTCCGCAACGAGTTGCACAGGGGGAACGCTACTGCTACCCCTTTTGATGAACGACCCCAACGACCGCAATGTTTATGAGCTCCACGCGAATGAGGCGGGTTGGATGCAGAGCATTTTGATTTCAGAACTACGCCGCCTAGCGTTTTGCGTCGCTTTCCTCGCGACGATCTGCATCGCCGCCCACGCCCAAATCCCGGGCGGGAAGCTCGAGATCGGCGTCTTGAGCGACTTTTCTGGACCTTTTGCCGATCAGGTCGGGCATGGCTCGTATATCGCAGCGCAAATGGCGGCGGAGGATTTTGCGGCGGAAAGCGGCGGACTCGGGGTCGAGGTCGTCTTCGCCGACCATCAGAACAAGCCCGACGTCGGGCTTGCGATCGCACGCCGCTGGGTCGACCAGGAGGGCGTTTCAGCGATCGTCGATCTCGCCAATTCCGGCGTCGGCCTCGCGGTGAACGCGTTGATGCGCGACCGCAATCGGGCAATGTTGGCGTCGGCCACGGCGACGTCGGACCTCACCGGAAAGTTTTGCCAACCGACGACCGTGCAATGGGCGCTGGATACCTGGGCGCTCGGCAATGCGGTGGGCCGTACGATCACCAAGATGGGCGGGTCGTCCTGGTATTTCATCAGTTTCGAATATGCGTTGGGCAAGGCGCTGCAGCGCGACGCAAGCGAGGCTATCGTAAAATCGGGCGGAGTGGTCCTCGGATCAGTCGCGCATCCCCTCGGGGTCTCCGATTTCAGTTCGTATTTGTTGCAGGCGCAGGCCTCGGGAGCCAAAGTCATCGCGCTGGCGGATACGGGCGCCGACGCCATCAACGCGATTCGACAATCTGCCGACTTTCACATCCTCGACGGCGGCAAACAACTTGCGGCATTATTCCTGCAGATCACCGACATCGACGCACTTGGACTTCAGGCCGCGAACGGGCTGGTCCTCTCCGAGGCGTTCTATTGGGACATGAACGACGCCACGCGGGCCTTCTCCGCGCGCTTCGCCCAACGCATGGAGGGTCGGATGCCGACTGAAGATCAGGCCGCCGCCTATTCGGAGACGCTCGCCTATCTCAGGGCGGCCAAAGCGGCCAATACGATCGAGGGCGACAAGGTCGTGGCGCAAATGCGTAGCGCACCGATCGACGATCCGCTGTTCGGCCGCGTCGTCGTTCGTCCCGACGGCCGAGCCGTCCACGCGATGTATGTATTCAAGGTGAAGGCTCCGGCTCAGTCCAAGGGTCGATACGACGTCTATGATCTCTTGGAGACAATCCCGCCGGACCGGGCGTTCAGGCCGATCGACCAGGGTGGGTGTCCGCTGGTGAAATAGCGCTCGCAAGAGCTACGCGTTCGCTGGCTGTCGCGGGCGGGGACGGGTATGAACTTTCGACGGCTTCGCATGCCACGCTTCGCGGTCAGAACAGGGTAGTGGCATCTGGTCGATCAACTGCGATCCCGCGCACCCGCTCTGCACGACTCAACGCGCTCGATGTGTGGACGAGGTCGCGGAGTCGACGGCTATTCGCATCAGATCCATCGCGCTGCGAGCGCCGAGCTTGTGTTTCAGAGCGGTGCAATTGTTGGCGACCGTCTTGTAGGAGACGTTCAAGACGTGAGCAATTTGAGTCATGGAATTGCCGGCAGCCAACAGCCGAAGAATTTCCACTTCGCGCGCACTCAAATGGGTAAGCGGGTTGGCGCCGGGTCCGACCCGGATAAAGGCGACCTCGCGCGCTACTTCAGGCCGAAGATAGACCCCGCCCCCCGCGACTCGGCGCACCGCGTCGGCGAATAGGAGCGGGTCGTCGTTCTTGGCTATGTAGCCCTTCGCCCCGGCCTCGATGGCGCGCGCGGCGAAGACGGGATCGTCGTTCATGCTGAAGATGATGAGTCGCGCCTCGGGATCGCGTTGCAATATCCGCCGGCAAAGTTCGAGGCCCGAAACGCCCGGCAAATTGATGTCGATGACGGCGACGTCGGGTTGGTCCGCAAAATAGGCGGAATATCCAGTCTCTCCGTCGGAGGCGTCGATGACCTCGATGGCCGGATCGACGCCCAGCAGCGCCCTACAGCCCGACACCACGATCGGATGGTCGTCGACAATAAGGACGCGCATAGGCTCTGACCCTTCCGGCCTCTTCGTGCAGTCATTCACATAATGGGTTAAGGGCTTCGAACTGACAATCGTCGCGATTTGCCGGACCACAGGCGTACGGCCAAGGAATTCGAATCGCTGACCTTGGGAGGGGTCTCATGTGGCGCAAGGTCTCCCTTCGCAATCGCCTGAATCTGTTGTTTGCCGCTTTGTTGCTCGCCTGGCTGGTCGTGGACGTCGGTCGCATGTTGGTGGACGCGGGGCCTCGCGCCCGCGCCGAGTCCGAAAGCGTGACCGGATTGACAAGCAATTTCGTTACGACGGCGCTCGCCCATGTCCAGGATTCGCCAGAGCCGACACGCGATCTCGCCGCGCTCGTCGCCAATCTGCAGAACATTCGCCATATTCGAGTCGCGCTGGTCGCGGACGGCGACCCCGCCGTCGTATCCGCGTTCATAGCGGCGACGGACGCGAAAACTCCCGCATGGTTTCGCGCGGTCGCGAACGCGCCGATCAGCGTCTTCACGATTCCCGTCGTCGTGCGGCAGCATAGGCTCGGTTCCGTCCTCATCGTCGCCGATCCGTCGGACGAAATCGACGAAGTCTGGTCAGGGGCGCAAATGCAAGCGGCGGCGGGCGGCGTCCTGGCGCTCGCCGTTCTCTTCGCGTCCAGCCTCTTCATTCGCTGGGCCCTGAAACCGCTCGGACTGGCGGGAACCACGCTGGCTCGACTTCAGGCGGGTGACTATTCCGCCCGGGTCAAACCGTCGGGCTCGCCGGAATTTGTCGAGATATGCCGCAAGATCAACAGTCTTGCCGAAGCCCTGTCGAGCCTTCGCGCAACCAACGAGGAACTGATCGAGCGGCTTCTGGACGTGCAGGACGCCGAGCGCAAGGCGATCGCCCACGAATTGCATGACGAGATCGGGCCGCATTTGTTCGGGTTGCGAGCCAGGGCGGCGGTGCTCGCTTCACGCCTGAAAAAGGACGATCTCGGCGATGTTGCTGCCGCGGCGATCTCGATCTGCCATCAGGTCGAGGCTCTGCAGGGGCAAAACAGACGTATCCTTGCGCGCCTCAGGCCGGCCGCGCTGGAGGAATTGGGGCTGATCGCGGCGCTCAAAGCCCTTGTCGAGCAGTGGCGAAAAGACGAACCTGGCGTAGCGCTCGAGTTTTCGGCCGACCCGCGCGTCACCGAATTGGGTGAGCGGGCGAGCCTGATGGCGTATCGATTTGTGCAGGAGGCTCTCACCAACGCGTTCCGGCATTCCCAAGCACATCGTATCGAAGTGACCCTCGCGTACGATGAGGCAAGCACGACCGAAAGCGTGCGCGACCCCACACTATCCGGCCTTTCCATCCGCATATCTGACGATGGCCGAGGCCTGGCGGCCGATACCACGCCGGGAATGGGGCTTCTGGGCATGCGCGAACGCGTTCGAGCGCTAGGTGGCGTGGTCGCGTTCGGCAATGCGGCGAACGGCGGCGCCGTCGTCGAGGCGCTGTTCGACGCCATCGGGACGAAATCCCGATCTGTCGGGAATTCGCGATAGAATTTATTGGAATAAATGAAGTGAACGAAGTCGCCAAAATCGTCTAAAAATCAACGGTCGCGGACGGGGCGAAAAGTGGATGCTGGTCCCTGCCATATTGTCGATGACGCCGCTTTCGGGAGCCGGGGTGGACGTCGACAAAGTTCCGGCGGTCACCACGATCGACTCGCGTCAGATCGAGCAAGAGAGGTCGCCCAACATCGTCGAATCGCTGAACGTGACGACGCCGAGCGTCGATGTCCAGGATGTTGCGGGCAATCACGTTTCAGCCGGACGTTTCTTTCCGCGGCTTCGACGCCTCGTCGGTTTCCGGCGCCCCGCAAGGGCTCACCGTCTATCAGAACCGCATGCGCATCAACGAAGCGTTCGGCGATACCGTCAATTGGGACTTGACCCCGACGACGGCCGTGCGAACGATCGATGTCATAAGCAACAACCCGGCATTCGGACTGAATGCGCTCGGGGGCGCGCGCAGCATCCAGATGAAGGATGGCTTCAGGTCCGACAAACCGGTCTCGTTGCGCACGACCGGCCTCTACGCTCTCGACACGTTCGATGTCACTGGTGCATTCTCGGTTTCGGCCGGCGGTCGGCTGAATGTCGCCAACATCCAATTGCAGGATCAACTCGGCAGCTCGCTCAACGAGACGATATGTCTATGCACTTCAATCAGGTGATCGGGGCGACCTACAAGATCAGTTCCGATGTCACGGCATACGCCGGCTTTTCCGAAGCCGACCGCGCCCCTACGCCGTTGGAGCTCGGCTGCGCCAATCCCGCCCGACCCTGTATCATCGCGAGCTTCCTCGTTTCCGATCCGCCGCTGAAGCAGGTCATAGCGCACACCTTCGAAGCGGGACGGCGCGGGACGCACAATTATGGCGTAGACTTAGGAACGTTCGGCGGCGCTCCGTTCACCGACCCGCGCACGCTGAGCCCGGCGCAGCCGCACTCGGGGCCTGAAAGTTACGTTTTGATGGTCTTTCGCGAACTCAGCAGGCTCTCGCCGCAGGAGTGGCTCTCGCAACCCGCGCCTGAGATTCTCCTCGACGTCGTCAGCGCCGCCGCCGCGCCGAAGGTCGTATTGGCGCCTTTGGCCGTGTCTGGACTGGCGGCTTCAGCTTCCCGCGGCTTCGACATGGCGGCGATTCGGCCGGCCCGGGAGCCACCCGCCTTTACCGCCAATGAGCGCTCGCCGCTCGCGAGGAGCCGATCTTGGGACGCCGCCATCTCGGCGGCCCTGCACCTCGCCGCGCTCGCGGCCTTGCTGACCTGGGCGACGCCGGTCACCGAGACGGCATCGCCGGAACCCGTCACGATCGAAATCGTGGCGGATACGCCGGCGCCCCCGGTCCGCGAGTCTGAGGTGGCGCCGGCGTCGCCGACCTCGCGGCTCGTCGAACCGCCACCCGTCGCCGAACCCTCTCCCCCTCCGGTCGCGGAAGCGCCCCCGCCGCCGCCCGTCGTCGAACCCTCTTCCCCTCCGGTCGCGGAATCGCCCCCGCCGCCGCCCGTCGCTGAACCCTCTCCTCCTCCGGTCGCAGAGGCGCCCCCGCCGCCGCCTGTCGTCGAACCCTCTTCCCCTCCGGTCGCGGAAGCGCCCCCGCCGCCGCCCGTCGTTGAACCCTCTCCTCCTCCGGTCGCGGAGGCGCCCCCGCCGCGGCCCGTCGTCGAACCCTCTGCTCCTCCGGTCGCGGAAGCGCCGCCACCCAAGCCGGTCGTAGAGCCGACGCCGCGGATCTCGCCCCTCGCGAGTCCCGCGCCGCCACGCGTACCGAAGCCGATGCCGACCGCGGCAAGTCCTGCCACGGCGCGAGTCGCGAAACCGCCGCCTTCCGAAAGGCCCACTCCGCCGAGGGTCGCGAAGCCGACGCCACCCGAAAAGATGAGCCCGAGGATTTCACGTGAGCCGCCGGAATCCTCCCGCTCCGCTTCGAGGGCGACAAAGCTGGCCTCCTTGCCGCCGCAAGCCGCGCCCGCCGCTTCGAGCGCTGAAGTGGCGGCCTATCAAGGCGAGGTACTCGGGCGCATTGCTGCGCAAAAGCGCTATCCCGAGGCTGCGCGTGAGCGCGCGCCGCAGGGCGTCGCGATCATCCGTTTTTCGATTGCCGCGTCGGGACAGCTCGCCGGCGCCTCGCTCTCGCGATCGGCCGGCGATCCCCTGCTCGACGCCGAGGCCTTGGCGACGGTTCGCCGGGCCAGTCCGTTTCCGCCACCGCCCGCCGGAGCGCCCCGAAATTTTTCGGTGCCTCTCAGCTATAGAGTCCAATAGAAATGAGCTGGTTTCCTGCGGGTCTGACAACCCTTTTCGCGTTCGGCCGGAGGTCCCCTCCCCGTGAGAACGCGAAGGGGAGAATCCGCCGCGACGGCGACGCGAACCTGCATGGCTGGGCCGCGCTCGCGCTGCTCCTCAGCTTGGCCGCAATGGTATGCCCGTCGACGGGCCGGGCCGAGGAGGTGACGGAAATCAAGATCGGCTACCTCCACGCGATCGAGTCGAAAGAACGACTTTCGCTGATGGACGTTCCGGCTGAAAACGACGCTGTCGCCGGCGCGCAATTGGCGATCGACGACAACAACACCACGGGACGCTTCGTCAAACAGCATTACACGCTGATCGAAAAATCGTTGCGCGCGGGCGCCGA
>JBAQGU010000507.1:0-3471 GCA_049287975.1 Roseiarcus sp. | reverse complement strand
CACGACCTCCGGCACTTCCGGGACGGCGACGGTCGCGCCTCCGAGGGCTTCGACGCCTGGCTGGGCGAGGCCGTGACCGCGCCCGATCCGAAGGCGCGCGAGGAGAGCCTGACCGATTGGGCCAAGGCGCCGTTCGCGCGCGAGTGCCACCCGCGCGAGGAGCACCTGCTGCCGCTGATGGTCGCAGCGGGCGCAGCGGCGGACAGCCGCGGCGTCCGGGCTTTCCACGACGTGATCGGAGGCAAGACGATATCGGGGTTCCGGTTCGGGTAGGGGCAGGGCGCGGCTCGCTGCGTCGATCGGAAAGTGAATTGCCGCGAATGCGTAAATTCGTATATTACTTCGTATGGCGGCGCAAAATCGGAAAATTGTTCGGTGTTTGGGCCGCTCACTTGACGATTTGAAATCGTTCCCCGCGGCTGCAAGGCAAGAGGCCGGGCATCAAATCGATTTGGTGCAGCAAGGTCTGCCGCCCGACGATTGGAAACCGATGCCGTCGGTTGGCGGCGGCGTGTGTGAAATTCGCATCCGTGACGAAGCCGGCGCCTTCCGTGTCATATACGTCGCAAAAATCAGAAGCGCGGTCTATATTCTTCACTGTTTTCAAAAGAAAACTCAAAGAACCGCTAGTCTAGACATCGAATTGGCGCGGGCGAGATTCAAGGCCCTGCTTGGCTCTCGCAAGGAGTTGGAAACATGAAGATGCAAGAATTCGCGAGCGTTTGGGACGCCATCGAAGACGCTCCGGACGCAGCGGAGCATATGAAAATCCGCTCATCGCTGATGACGAGTTTGAAGCAGCACATCAAGGAGCAAGGGTGGACTCGAGCCGAGGCCGCTGCGGCGCTGGGCGTGCCGCAACCACGAATTTCTGACCTCATGCGCGGCAAGATCGCGTTGTTTGAGATCGATGCGCTGATTACTCTGCTGCACGCGGCGGGGTTGAAAGTTGAGGTGCTGGTTACTCGTGCGGCGTAGAACCGCCTTTGAGGCAAGACGATTTCGGACATCCGCTTCGGGTAGCCGGCCTGCGGCCAGCTCCGTGGAAACGGAGAGAGAATCACGACCCTTGCCGAGGGAGACTCGTGACGGCGGCGCCGTCTACTCGCCCCTCGCCAATTCTCCCAAATACCACGCGACATACCGCTTCGCGTTTGCTTCCATCGGCGCGTACGGGCCGGGCGTGTAGTAGCGGGAATTGACGCCGGCCTGATTGTCCTCGGTGATGCGCTTGTCGGCTTCGCTCGTCACGCGCCAGAGCCAGGTCAGCTTGTCCCTGTCGTAATCGACGCCCTCGCGCGCGTCGCCGCGCACCAGCCAGATCACCTCCATCGCCGAGGTCGAGACGGTCAGCGGCATGAAGCGGTAGATCACGCCATGGTCGGCATAAGCGACGAAGAAGCTCGCCGGGCCGAAGTGCGTCGAGGTGACGCCGCCGTCGTAATCCGTGAATTCGCCCATCAGCGGCGCGAGCGGCGAGCCGTCCTCGCTGCCTGTCCTGACGCCGTCGTAGAGCGCATAGCGAAAGCACATGATCGGCGGCTCGCCGTTCGAGGAGGGCAGCCACCGCGTGATCGTTCCGACCTCGACGCCGAGCGCGCAGGTTCGCGCCTCCATCGCGGCGTTCAGCCCGGCGATCTGCTCGGCGGGCTGCTCCAGCGCGTGAAGCCTTGAATATTCCTTGTGCGCGGGGCCGCAATGGTAGCATTCGAGATAATTCTCGACCGCGAGCTTCCAGTTGGCCTTGATGGGATAGAGCTCGCGATGCGCGACCTTGGCGTTTGCCCAGCCGTAGGGCCGGTAGGCCGCGTGCAGCGCGGCTTCGGCGTGGCCGAGATCGAGCGGATGTTCGGCGAAGGCGATCAGCACGAGGCCTTCGATCACGCGCAGGTGAAGGGACTTCAGCCCGTGCGACTTGGCGTCGAAATCGCCCGCCATGTAACGCGCCGAGCGCAGCGAACCGTCGAGATTGTAGGCCCAGGCGTGGTAGGGGCACACCAGCACGCTCGCCCGGCCCTCGCTCTTCAGGCAAATGCGCGAGCCGCGATGCCGGCAGACGTTGGCCAAAGCGCGCAGCCGCCGGTCCTGCCCGCGGATGACGATGATCGATTCCTGCGCCATCTCGTAGAGGAAATAGTCGCCGGGATTGGGCGCGAGGCTCTCATGTCCCGCGCAGAGCCAATGGCGGAGGAACAGCCGCTCGATGTCGGCCGCGAAAATTTCGGGATCGTTGTAGAAGGCCTGTCGCAGCGAATGATCGGGCGGCTGCCCCGCGCAGAGAGCGGCGATGCGGTCGTCGAGGGTTTCGGTGGAAACGCGGATGTTCATGATCAACTCGTGTACCACGCTTGTTCCGGCAGCGGGAGACCTGCTGTCCCTCACGATCGGGTATTGCCGAACTCGGGACGTTGCAATTCCCACGCGGCGTGCGCTAACTAGCCGATTAGGGGGAGCGTCCAATCGTCGACGCTGGTCCTCGGGGCGGATCGGATCGCCATGTCTCCGAATCTTGCAACCCAGCGAATCGAAGAGCTTCTCAAAGGCGCGAACCTGTTTAGGGATTTTGCGCCTGACGACCTCGCCGCCTTCGCCGAGAGCTTTCGCGAGCGGCAATTCGAAAAGGGCGAAATGGTGTTCGCGCGCGGAGACGCGGGGACCCATCTCTACGTGGTGGCGGAGGGACAGGTCCGGCTCGCGGTCGCAACCAGCGAGGGCCGCGAGCTCAGTTTCGAAATCATTGGGCCGGGCGCTCTGTTCGGCGAAATCGCGGTGCTCGACGGACGGCCGCGCAGCGCCGAAGCGACCGCGCTCGCGCGAACGATGGTCTATGGCCTCGAGCGCAATGTTTTTCACCGCCTTCGTCATAGAAGCCACGCGATCTCCGACGTCGTCATCTCGTTCCTGTGCGCGCGGCTTCGCAATGTCAGCGACAGGCTCGAAGACGTGGCGCTCTATCCGCTCGACGTTCGTCTGGCGCGATTTCTCCTGCTGGCGATCGGCGATCGACAGGCCCCGGCCGGACGGCGCGTTCCCCTCGAGCTTCGATATTCCCAAAGCGAACTGGCGCTGCTGCTGGGCGCCAGCCGCCCAAAGATCAACGCTGCGCTGGCTTCGCTGGAGACCGCGGGAGCCGTGGGGCGCACGGCGGACCGGCTGTTCTGCGATCGTGCGAAGCTCGCATCGATCGGACGAGCGGACGGCGAACATGGCGGTGGATAGCGTGAGAGGAATTGTAGCCGCGCTCGCTGAGCGCGGCTGTCGTAGAGCGCCTCATTTTCCGAGAGTCCACCAAGCTGAACCGACGCGGTCAGCGACAGTCAGCGACCGCGTCTACAGCTACAGCAGCGCGCGGACTTTTGCCCCACAGGGGCTACCCTCGGATCCGCTCGCTCTTGGGATCATACATCGGCGCAACGCTCGCGCGCGCCGCGACCCGCCGTCCCGCGACTTCGATCTCGAACCCGCCGGCCT
>JBAQGU010000506.1:0-3937 GCA_049287975.1 Roseiarcus sp. | reverse complement strand
GACGACCTCCGTGAAGCCGCTCGCAGCCTGTCGACAGCCGCCGAGGGCGCGTCCCTCGCGGCCGTCACGCTCGGCACGCCGCATTTCTCGATGGGAGAGTTCGCGCGCCTGATGCAGATGCTGGGTGGCGTGCGGTCGGTCGTCGATATCTGGATCAACACCAGCCGCTCGACGCTCAAAGCGCTGCGCGAGCGCGGCTGGGAGGAGACGCTCCGCGCAGCCGGCGTCACGCTCGTCGTCGATACTTGCACCTACGTCACCCCGCTGATGCGCGAGGCCGAGGGCGCGGTGATGACCAATTCAGGCAAATGCGCCTATTACGCGCCGGGCAATCTCGGCGTCAGCGTGGCCTTCGGCTCCCTCGCCGAATGCCTCGCCTCGGCGCGCGCCGGCCGCGTGGTGCGTCTGTGAACCTCGAAATTTCCGCGGTCACACTGGCGCCCGGGCGCGGGGGAGGCACGCCCCTGCTCTTGGAAGAACCGCTCAGCTTCTGGGGCGGCCTCGATCCGACGACAGGCCGCATCATCGATCGCTGGCACCCGCAGGCCGGCGCCCGAGTCGCCGGTCGCGTGCTGATGATGCCAGCGGGGCGTGGGTCGAGTTCCGGCAGCGCAACGCTGGCCGAAGCGATCCGGCTCGGCGTCGGTCCCGCCGCCATCCTGCTGTTGAAACGCGACGCGATCGTCATCGTCGGCGCGCTCGTGGCCGCGGAGCTGTACGGGCGGCTCCGCCCTGTCGCGCTGATCGCGGCGGGGGATTGGGCGCGACTTGGAGCGGCGGGACGGTTGGAGGTCCGAGCGGAGGTGGACAGGACTGGCGTCGTCGTTTATGGGGCCTGACAAGGTTGGCGATCCTGCCTGACTAGAGCTTGGAGGCCGATCTTCCCCACCGTCGCTCACGGGATTGCGTCGTTTAGCCGAGACGAGCCGCGTCGCCGTTGCGATGTAGTAACGGCCGAAGCCATAGGGCGGTCCGCAGCAGAACTCCGCGGCCCGGAACGAGAGCACGAGTGACTTCGACATTCATCAGGAACGCTATTGTCCTCGGCCTGCTGTCCGCCGTCGGACCCTTCGCAATCGACATGTACCTGCCGGCGCTCCCGACGATCGCGGCCAGTCTCGCCACTTCGACGAGCACGACGCAGATGACGCTGATGGCTTTCTTCGTCGCCTTCGGCGTCTGTCAGGTCGCTTACGGTCCAGTTTCGGATATGGTCGGTCGCAAGCCGCCGCTTTATTTCGGCCTCGCGCTGTTCGTGCTCGGCTCGATCGGCTGCGCCGCCGCGCCCACCATCGGATGGCTGATCGGCTTCCGCTTTGTCCAAGGCCTCGGCGCTTCCGCGGTGATGGTGATTCCGCGGGCGATCATCCGCGATCTCCACACCGGGCCGGAGGCCACTCGCTTGATGGCGCTCGTGATGCTCGTGTTCAGCGTCTCGCCCATTCTCGCCCCGCTCGCCGGCAGCGCGTTGATTGTTCCCTTCGGTTGGCGCGCCGTATTCGTCGCGGCGATCCTCTTCGCCGGTTTGGCGCTCGTCTTGACGGCGACCCTGCTTCCCGAAACCCGGCTGCGCAAGGATCGGGTGCCGGTCGGGATCGGGAGCCTGCTCGAGGGCTTCGGGGTGCTGCTTCGTAACGGGCGCTTTCTCGGATTGACGTTCATCGGCGGCTTCGGCCTGGGCAGCCTCTTCGCTTTCCTGGCGGGCTCTTCATTCGTTTACATCAATCATTTCGGACTTACTCCGACGCAATACAGCCTCGCCTTTTCAGTGAACGCGATAGGTTTCTTCGGTTCGTCGCAGTTCGCCGCGGGACTCGACGTGCGGTTCGGCATCGCTCGCGTGGTCACTGCCGCTGTCTGCGCCTATGCCTTCTTCGCATTTGCCCTGCTTGCGGTCACGACGGCGGTTCTCGACAGCCTGCCCTGGCTCATGATGCTGCTGTTTTTGGTATTCGCGGGCCTCGGCCTCGTGATTCCGTCGACCATGGTGCTCGCACTTGAAGAGCACGGTCGGATCGCCGGCATGGCCTCGGCGCTCGGCGGCGCGCTGCAAATGGTCGCGTCGGGGCTGGTCGTCGTCGTCGTCAGCCTGGTGTTCGACGGAACGGCGCTGCCGATGGTGAGCGTAATCGCATTCTGCGCGCTTGGCGCTCTGACGCTGACCCTCATCACTCTGAACCCGCGCGCGCTCGCGTCGCAAGTGGCGGAGTAGCGAAGGCGCCAATCATGCCAACGCCGAACGTTCCTGTATTCGATCTCGCCCGCTTCGAAACCGCGACCGCCGGGGAAAAGCTCGCGTCCGCCGCCGAAGTCGACGCGATCTGCCGCGCGACCGGATTTCTCGCCATAGTCGGCCACGGCGTCCCCGAAGCGGTCATCGGCGCGGCCTGGTCAAAGGCCCAGGCGTTCTTCGATCTGCCGGCCGAGCAGAAGCAGCGCGCCCGCGCGCCCTACCCCGGCTATCCCTATGGATATCTCGGACCGCAATTGGAATCGCTCGCCAGGTCGCGCAACGTCGACGCGCCGCCAGACCTCAAAGAGAGCTTCAACGGCGGCCCGTCGCGCCCGCCCGAGGGAATGACCGACCCCGAGGCGCTCGCGTTCTGCTACGCCGCGACGATCTGGCCTGACGCGCCGGAGGGCTTCGTCGGGGCCTGGCAGGCCTATTACGCGACGATGGAGAATTTGGCGGCGCGAATCATGCGACTGTTCGCCGCTGCGCTTCGCTTGCCCGAAGATTATTTCGATCGCTTCATCGACGCGCCGATCAGCGCGTTGCGCGCGCTCAACTACCCCCGGCAGGACGCTGCGCCGGAGCTTGGCCAAATACGGGCGGGCGCCCACACCGACTATGGCAGCCTGACGATACTTTTGCCGCAGCCGGGCTCGCGCGGGTTGGAAATTCTCACCCCCGACGGCGCCTGGACGGAAGTGCCGCCGCACGCGAGCGCCTTCGTCATCAACATCGGGGATCTCATGGCGCGCTGGACCAACGACCGCTGGGTCTCGACGCTGCATCGCGTCGTCAACCCGACCGCCGAGAACGGCGGCAATGCGCGCCGGCAGTCGATGGCGTTCTTCCATCAGCCGAACTGGGACGCGGAAATTCGTGTGCTGGAGGCGTGCCTCAGCCCCAAATACGCCCCCGTGCGTTCCGGGCCTTATCTCATGAGCAAATTCAGGTCGACGACGACGTAGCGGCGCCCATTTCGAATCATTCGCGCTCGAGGCATAGTCGGCGCTCGCGCCGGGCGGGCGCGCCGCGCGGAGGGAAGCCATGCGCTACGATATTTCCGGCAGCATCATGCAGACGGTGGCGATCGATCTCGCGCCGGGCGAGACGGTCTACAGCCAGACCAACACGATGGCCTGGATGAACGATCAGATCGCGATGAACACGCACACCGGCGGTGGCCTGTTCGCCGGGCTGAAGCGCGCGTTCGGCGGCGGTTCGTTCTTCATCACCGACTTCACCGCCAACGGCCCCGGCCATGTCGCCTTCGCGCCGCGCTTTCCCGGCACCATCGTGCCGGCGCTGCTGCAGCCCGGCCAGTCGCTGATCTGCCGGAAGGAGAGCTTCCTCGTCGCGCAGAAATCGATCACGCTCGAACTCGCCTGGCAGAAACGGCTGGGCGCCGGTTTCTTCGGCGGCGAAGGCTTCATTCTGCAAAAGGTCACCGGGCCGGGAGTCGTATGGCTCGATCTCTCCGGCGAACTCGTCGAACGCGATCTCGCGGGGGGCGAACGGCTGCTCGTCCATGCCGGCCACGTCGGCGTGTTCGAGCCCAGCGTCGGTTTCGACATTCAGATGGTCAGCGGCTTCAAGAACATCCTGTTCGGCGGCGAAGGCCTGTTCCTGGCGACGCTCACCGGCCCCGGGCATATCTGGTTGCAGAGCATGCCGATCCTGAACCTCGCCGAAGAGATCGGCCGCTAC
>JBAQGU010000505.1:0-17435 GCA_049287975.1 Roseiarcus sp. | reverse complement strand
TCGGAGGCGGCGGAGTGCACGGGGTCGCCGGACTCGGTGGAGGCGGCTTCCACGGAGCTGGCTTCCAGGCGAACACCAACCTCTTTGGCCGCGGCCACGGCTCCCACCGGGGCGGGTTTAGAGGCTTCGGCTTCGGTGGCTTCTATGGTGTCAGCAACTATGGCAACTCCTGCGATCCGTACTATCCCGACCAAGATCGGGGCAGGCCTGACGCGGCCAAAAACACCGTAGCACGAATCGTGTTTTCTCGAAGGAAAATCGCGCCCGTGGGCGCGTCGTGCTGTCCACCCGTCCGCTGGCTAGCTGAGCGAACGCGGCTTGGAGGCTACGGATCAGAATGCCCGTGCCGAAGAAGTCGTCATGTTTCCTTCGCCACGCCAGCGTGTGAGCCGAGAGTGGAGCGGATGCACGCGAGCAAGTCATCCTCACTGAACGGTTTTGTCAGGTAGAACTTCACTCCGGCTCGAAACGCGCGCGCCCGCACCGTGTCGTCAGGATAGGCCGTGATCAGAATGGTGGGAACGGACTCACCGAACCCGACCAGTCGATCATACAGTTCCGGCCCCGTCATTTTCGGCATTTGCACATCCGCGATCAAGCAGGCTGCGTCGTGACGCCGCTTCGAACTAAGAAAGTCCTCGGCGGACGAGAATGCAACCGCGCGATAGCCCAGCGATCTCATGAGACCTGTAAGAGCCTCCCGAACCGATTCATCGTCGTCGACGATGGCAATCGTGATATTCTTTTGCACTGGTTGATCCTAGCTCGCGTCCAAACATACCGCGTGCAGCCGCTCGGCGCCATTGCACCCCGGCGCCCGTTTATTGTTCAAGTGAAGGATCAAATACCGGTGCGATACATAGCCATTATACTTTGGTATAGGCTGACTGGCGCCTTGGAAGGGTCGTCCGACGAGGCGTTCGCAACGAGGGCCGATGGCGAAGCGACGGCGCCGGCTCTCCCGCGCGCAGTTTCAAGGCGCGCGGCGGTTGACCGTTTTCTAGGCGGCTAAACGACAAATGGCTATTTTGTATCCAGGACGGCGATGCGGATGATGACCCACGGCAAAGCCGCGGCCAATCGGGGGCGCGGAGGCGGATTTTTTCCGCGGCGGTCCCTGTCGGGCTGCGTTCGCTGGTCCTCCTCGCGTCACGCAAACAGAGGGTTAGAGCGCTCTGCTCTCACGCGAGTCCGACCCGACCACACGACGATCTTCGTTGCGCTAAAGGGGCGAATTCTGTCGACACGACGCTCGCCGCGCCGAGGGTGGAAGGGAGTCGCGGCGGCGGTCCGCCATGGCACGTGGTTTGCCAAGACGTGCGCCGGAGTTCGTCAGTCGTAAGTCGCCGCGGCAGGATGGTCTGCGTCTGATGGCCTCCCGACGGGCGTTACGCCAGCGAATGCCAACCGCGAGAGGAGAGGCTTCATGTGTGATCGTCACGGCAATCTTGGCCTTAGAAATCCGGCGACGGCCGCTTTGGACCGCCGATCGTTCCTGAAAGCGAGCGCGCTGGGAACGATCACGATGGCGGTGGGGGGCGGGATGATGGGTCTGCCCGGTTCGGCGCGCGCCGCCACGACCATCAAGGGAACCCATGGCAACGGCTTTTGCAACGCCGCGTTTTTCATTACGCACGCCCGCCAACTCGCCAAGGAAGACGGCCTTACGCTCGAATTCGTCAATACCCCGTCCTTCGCCGATCAGGTCACCTTCCTCGGCACCGGGCAAGTCGACGTCAGCGTGCTGCCCTACACGAACTTCATGGCGCTCTATGACGCCGGCGTGCCGGTAAAAATCGTCGGCGGCGGCGGCGTCCAGGGGGTATTTATCGTCGCCCAGCCGGGCCTAGATACGCCGGCCAAGCTCAAGGGCAAGACGCTCGGAACCTTCCAGAACGACACGCTCGAAGTGCTGCCATACGATTGGCTGAAGAAAAACGGCGTTTCCTACAAGGACGTGACCGTCCGCTACATGGACTCGATGGGCGAAATGGTGGCCGCGTTCAAGGCCGGCGCGATCGACATCGCATCGACGATCGAGCCCTACGGCTCGGCGCTCCTCAACGACGTGAAGGGTTCAATTCTATTGTCCGACGGCGTCGACATCTATGGCCCGGAATACACCGATTGCGTGCTCGCCGCGAGCACGAAACTTCTCGAGAAGGACCCCAAGAGCGTCAAGTCGCTGATCAAGGCGATGCTGAAGGCGCAGCTGCTTTTCGAACAGAATCGGGAGCAGCTGCTCACGGAGCTCGTTGGCACTTACTACAAGACCTCGCTCGAGAACGCGCGCATCGGCGCCAAGGCTCAGCCCGCGAAGGTCGACCAGAGAGCTCAGCAGGATTTCATCTTGAACCGTGTCGACTCGATCATTGCGATGGGCTACATGAAGAAGAAGCCTGGCCGCGATGCGATCGACTGGAGTTATCTCGAGCAGGCTATCGCTGAGATTCCCGACGTTCACGCGAAACTAAAATTCAAATCGGCTTGAACCGGGTGGGAGCGATCAGCGTCAAGATTGCCGGCGACAGGGAAGCGGCGGGCGCCGGAGCGCGCGCCGGTTCTTTGCTGGGCCAACCAATGGCGTTGATTCGGCAGTACGGGCCGAGCCTGGGTTGGGGCCTGCTGTCGGTCGGACTGTTCGCCGGACTATGGGAATTCCTCTGGTACCTCGGAATCGCCGATCACCGATTGCTGCCGCCTCCGCACATCTTCCTCGGTGACTTCGCCGGGCAGGCGAAGAACTTCAACACCGCCAAACGCTGGGAGATCGGCGTCGATCCCAGTTCCGGACCGACGCCCTTCATGGCCGTCATCATTACCATGGCGTCGTCGACGATGCGGGTGCTCGCGGGTCTCGCGATCGCCGCCATCACCAGCCTCTGCATGGGGGTTTTGATCCGCTATTATGGCCTGTTCGGCAAGCTGGTGCTGCCGACGGTGACGCTGCTCGCTCCCGTCTCTCCGGTCGCGTGGCTGCCGGTCGCGATCTTCCTGTTCGGCATCGGCAACGGGCCGGCGATTTTCATGGTGTTCATCGCTCTGTTCTTCACGATGACGCTCGCGACAATCACGCAGATCGACTCGGTCAATCGCAACTACATCAACGTCGCGCGCACGATGGGCGCCAGCAAGCGTCAGATCTACACCCGCGTGATCCTGCCGGCGATCCTGCCGGGCTTGCTCGTCGTGCTTCGTCTCAATTTGTTCGGCGCATGGATGGTGGTGCTGGTCGCGGAGGCGACCGGCGTTGGTTACGGGCTCGGCCAGATCATCTCGATGGCGCGCAATACGTTCAACCCAGGGCTCGTCTACTTCACCATCGTCATCATCGGCCTGCTCGGCTTCACCTTCGACTTTGGCCTGCGGCTGCTGCAGCGGCGCGTGCTTTTCTGGCTGCCGAAGGGGCAGGGAGGGTTGGGCAGTGGTTGATGCGCCTCGAGCGAACGGCGCCGCCAGCGCGGTCAGCTGCGCCGGCGTCGGCAAGGTTTGGAACGCCGGGAGCAAGCGAGCCCACGAGGCGTTGACCGATATTGATCTCGAGATCGAGTCCGGTGAGTTCGTGGTTCTGCTGGGCCCTTCCGGTTGCGGCAAGAGCACGCTGCTCTATCTCATCGCGGGGCTCGAAGAGGCGACCTCGGGCGCGATCAGCGCGCACGGCGAGCCCGTGACCGGACCTGCGCCAGAGCGCAGCCTGATCTTCCAGGAGACATCGCTGTTCCCCTGGTTGAACGTCTGGCAGAACGTCAGCTTCGGTCTTTCCGTGCGTGGGGCGCCGGCCGAACAGCGCAAGGAGACGGCGCGTCAGGTGTTGGGACGGGTTGGCCTTTCCGATGCTTTCGAAAAGCGGCCAGACGAGCTTTCCGGCGGCATGCGCCAGCGCGTCGCCGTCGCCCGCGCCCTCGCGATGCAGCCGAAAGTCCTCTTGATGGACGAACCTTTCGCCGCTCTCGACGTCCAGACCCGCCTCAAAATGCAGGGCTTTCTCCTCGACGTCTGGGATGTCAGCAAGGCGTCGGTGCTGTTCGTCACCCATCATATCGACGAGGCCATTGCGCTCGCCGACCGGGTCGTCGTATTCACCGCGCGCCCTGGCCGCATCAAGGCGATCGTGCCGATCGATCTGCCGCGACCGCGGGATCTGACGTCGCCGGCCCTGCTCGACCTGCGCGTCGAACTGACCGCGCTGTTGCGCGACGAGGTCGATCGCGCCTTCGCCGAGCAGGAGAGCATGTCTTTCGCGAGCTGACGGGACGTTCACGGGGGGCGCGCCATTTCCATCTCGATCATTCGCGGCAAGCATGTGATCACGCGTGCGCTCGACCGTCATCGCTGGGAGCAGATCGACGACGGCGCCGTGTTGCAGCAGGACGGCGTAATCACCGCGATCGGCGGCTTCGCCGCGTTGCATCGGGACAATCCCGCCGCGTCGGTGGTCGGCAACGGCGAGCAGGTGTTGTTGCCCGGTTTCGTCAATGCGCATCATCACATCGGCCTATCACCGATCCAGCTCGGCATATCCGATACGACGCTCGAGCTGTGGTTCGCGACCAGCATCGCAATGCGCGACCGCATTCCCTATTACGACACGCTCTATGCCGCCTTCGAGATGGTGGCTTCGGGCACGACCACGGCGCAGCACCTGCATGGCTGGATTCCCGGCGATCCCCGACAGACGGAAGCGGAGGCCGAGTCCATCATTCGCGCCTATGAGGACATCGGCATGCGGGTGTCCTACTGCTACGCGTTGCGGGAGCAGAACCATCTCGTCTACGAGGCCAACGAACAGTTCCTCCAGCGCGTGCCCGACGATGTTCGCCCGCTTCTCTCCAAGTATTTCGCCGGCTTTCAGATGCCGGCGGCGGAGACCATAGGGCTGTTCGAACATCTCAGCGCCAGGCACGCCGGCAAGGAGCGCGTCAAGATCCAGCTGGCGCCGTCGAACCAGCAATGGTGCACCGACGAGGGGCTGGCCATGCTCGCCGACAGCGCCGAGAAGCACGGCGTTCCCATCCATATGCATCTCGTCGAGACGCCCTATCAAAAGCGTTACGCTGGCATCCGCGGCCATGGCGGCAGCGCTGTGGACTATATCGAACGCTTCGGCCTGCTCGGACCGAAAACGACGCTCGGCCACGCGGTCTGGCTTTCGGAAGGCGATCTCGACAAGCTGGCCGAGACACACACCAACGTCTGCCACAATTGCAGTTCGAATTTTCGTCTGCGCAGCGGCGTCCTGCCGCTCAACCGGCTCGAAGCGCGGGGAATCAATACGGCCATCGGTCTCGACGACGTCGGCATCAACGACGATCAGGACATGCTGCAAGAGATGCGCATGGTGCTGCGCGCGCATCGCGAACCCGGCATGGACGATCGCGTTCCGACCATGGCCCAGGTCTTCCGCATGGCGACGAGCGGCGGCGCCAAGACGACACCCTACGCTGATGAGATCGGCGTGCTCGAGGTGGGCAAGGCGGCCGACATGGTGCTGCTCGACTGGAAGCAGATCAGCTATCCCTATCTCGATTCCGAAACACCCGTGCTCGACGCGGTGATCCAGCGGGCCAAGATGGAGGGGGTCAAGACGGTGATCGTCGCCGGCGAGATCGTCTATCAGGACGGCAAATTCACCCGCCTCGACCGCGATGCCGCCTTGCGCCAGCTTTCCGACATCCTCAAACGTCCGCTCGGCGACGAGGAAATCGAGCGCCGCCGGCTGGCGAAGGCCGTGTTTCCATACGTCAAGGCGTTCTACGACGGATATTGCGATCTCGACGCCTATGCGCCCTACTACCGGCAGAACTCGCGGGCGTGAACGGGGGGCGGCCGCCGATTTTGAAGAGGGAGAGAAAGCCGTGTCGTCATCGATCATTCGCGGAAAGCATGTCATCACGCGGGCGCTCGATCGTCAGCGATGGGAGCAGATCGACGACGGCGCCGTGCTGCAGCGCGACGGGCGAATCGTCGCGATCGGCGCTTTCACTGAGCTGAGCCGCGCCAATCCAGATGCGCCGGTCATCGGCACGGGCGAGCAGGTGCTGCTGCCCGGCTTCGTCAACGGTCATCATCACGTCGGCCTCACGCCGGTCCAGCTGGGCTCGCCCGATATGCCGCTCGAGCTCTGGTTCGCCACGCGCCTCGTCACCCGCGACCTCGATGTCTACCTCGACACCCTCTATTCGGCGTTCGAGATGATCGCCTCCGGGATCACGACAGTGCAGCATATTCACGGCTGGATGCCGGGCAAGCTGCCGCAGGTCGAAGAGCGCTCCGAGGCGGTCATCCGCGCCTACGAGGACATCGGCATGCGGGTCTCCTACTGCTTCGCGCTGCGCGACCAGAACCATCTCGTCTATGAGGCGAACGAGCAGTTTCTCGAGCGGGTCCCCGCTGATGTGCGCCCCCTGCTGGCCAAGCATTTCGGCCGCTTTCAACTTTCGGCCAAGGATGCGATCTCCTTATTCGAGCATCTTCACGCCAAGCATCACAACAAGGAGCGCGTCAAGATCCAGCTGGCGCCCGCGAACCTGCATTGGTGTTCGGACGAGGCGCTGACCATGCTGGCGGAATGCTCGGAGAAGCACGGCGTCCCGTTCCATATGCATCTCGTCGAGACCGCCTATCAAAAGGAATATGCGCGCCGTCGCGGCGGCGGCACCGCGGTCGACTATATCGGCCGCTTCGGCTTGCTGGGGCCGAAGATGACGCTCGGACACGGCGTCTGGCTCTCCGAAGGCGACCTCGATAGGCTCGCCGAGACGGGGACCAATATCTGCCACAATTGCAGCTCGAATTTTCGCCTCCGCAGCGGCGTCGCGCCTCTCAACCGCTTCGAGGCGAAGGGGATCAACACGGCGATCGGGCTCGACGAGGCCGGCATCAACGACGACCGCGACATGCTACAGGAGATGCGCATGGTGCTCCGCGCCCATCGCGAGCCGGGGATGGACGACCGCGTGCCGACCATGGCGCAGGTGTTTCGCATGGCGACGATCGGCGGCGCGAAGACGACGCCGTTCGGCGCACATCTCGGCGCGCTCGAAGTCGGCAAGGCGGCGGACATGGTGCTGCTCGACTGGAAGCAGATCAGCTATCCCTATCTCGACGCAGACATGCCCGTGCTCGACGCGGTCATGCAGCGCGCCAAGACCGAGGGGGTCAAGACGGTGATCGCGGCCGGCGAGATCATTTATCAGGACGGCAAGTTCACCAAGGTCGACCGCGAGGCCGCCCTGAGGCAATTGTCCGAGTTGCTCGCGCGTCCGCTGAACCCCGAGGAGATCGAGCGCCGGCAACTGTCGAAAGCGGTCTTCCCGCATGTCAAGGCGTTCTACGACGGCTATTATGACGACAATTCTCATGTTCCCTATTACCAGCAGAATTCGCGGGTTTGAGAGATGGCGGAGACCCGACCCGGCGACGCGGCGATTCCGGACCGCCAGCTCCTGATTCGCGGCGGCCGCATCTATGATCACGACGGCGACATCGACGATCCCGCGGCGCGCGATGTCCTCGTCCGGGGATCACGCATCGCCTCGGTGACCGCGCCCGACGAGGAACTGGAGCTGAAGCGAGAGATCGCGCGGCGCGCCACGGTTTCGGACGAAGCTCGAGTGATCGAAGCGCGCGGCAAGCTCGTCATTCCGGGATTCGTCAATTCCCATTACCACTCCTACGACGTGCTCGCCAAGGGGCTGCTCGAGGACATGCCCTTCGATGTGTGGGCGCTGCATTCGCAGCCCGCCTACTTCGGCCGGCGCAGCAAAGCGGAGATCCGCGCCCGCACGCTGCTCGGCGCGCTCGAATGTCTGCGCAGCGGCATTACCACGCTGCAGGATATGAACTCGCTTGTGCCGCAGGACGAGGAGACTCTCGACACGATCTTGAGCGCCTACGCGGAAATCGGCATCCGCGTCGTCTTCTCCATCGCGGTGCGCGATGTCGCGGCGCTCGACATCGCCCCGTTTCTGCCTGCTGATGTGCCCGAAGCCGCCGTGGCCATAATCCGTGGCGCACCGAAGGATGCGCGGGAGGAGATCGCCTTCGTCGAACGCCAGCTCGGGCGACTTACCCCCCTGCCGCCGCGCCTGAGCTGGGGCCTGAGCCCTTCGGGGCCGCAGCGTTCGTCGCGCGCCCTGCTCGAAGGCATCGGCGACCTCGCCCGGCGCTGGGAGCTGCCGATTTTCACTCACGTGTACGAGACCAAGGCGCAGACCGCCAAGGCGCGGGCGATCTACGGCGAACACGGCGGCTCCATGATTCGGCATCTGGCCGATGTAGGGCTTCTGACGCCCCGCACCACGATCGCCCATGGCGTCTGGCTCACCCGGGACGAGATGACGCTCATGGCGGAGCACGGGAGCGGCATCGCGCACAATCCCATCAGCAATCTGAAGCTGAAGAGCGGGGTCGCGCCCATGCAGGCGGCGAAGCAGGCCGGCGTCAGAGTGGCGCTGGGTTGCGACAACTGCAGTTGCGGCGACTGCCAGAGCATGTTTCAAGCCATGAAGATGTTCTGCCTGCTCGCGGCTGTCACCGACCCCAACCCGACCGGCGTGCGTGCGGCAGATGCGGTCAGGGCCGCAACTGTGGGCGGGGCGCATGCGATGTGTCTCGACGGCGAGATCGGCGCGATCCGAGCGGGAATGAAAGCCGACCTCGTCATTGTCGATCTCGACGACGTCGCCTATCAGCCGTTGAACAGCGTTGCCCGGCAGCTCGTCTTCAGCGAGACCGGACGGGGCGTGGAGACGACGATCGTCGACGGGGAAATCGTCATGTTCGAGCGCCGTATCGCCACGATAGACGAGGCGGCGCTCAGAGACGAACTCGCCGATGTGATGCCGACATTTCGGCGCGACTTCGCGAACATCGCCGAAGCCAACCGACTGGCGGTCCCCTACCTCCTCGCCGCCAATGACCGGCTGAAGGCTCATGATGTGGGGATGAACCGATTCGTCGCGTCGTGATGTCGCCGCCATGGGGCTCGGGCGCGGATGGGATCGTCAGATGACGGCGCGGAATAAAGGCTTCTATCCGATGAATACCACTTGACGCTATGCGATCCAAACATTTTTACCAGTCTTACGCTGTTGATATCGTTCTGGTACGTGCGACCTCACGTGGTTACGGGTGCGTTAACCATTACCCGCCATCATGGGCTGTGTAGACAGGGCGGAAAGGGGCTGGACGTGTTCAAATGGTTCCGACGGCGCAGGGAATCTGCGCGGCTCGAAGAAAATGAGGTAGAGGCGCTGATTCGCAGATATGGCGTCGCCTATTACGAGGCATGTCGGCTAGAACACTATTATTGGGATATGGTTGCGCTCTTGCTTGCTGGTAGGTTTAAAGTCCTCAAAGATGAGGCCGACAAACGTTCTAGGCTCGATATAGCGGTCCGGATGGTCACTTTTTAGTCGCGGTCCCACTAATCATGCGAGTTGTCTGAACGGCTTGACGGCTGAGAGCGCCAGCCCATAGGCTCGTTGCGCGCTGGATCCAGCCCCCCGCATAACAACCCGACTACAACCCGACTTGGCTCTGCTCGACGATCTTCCAGCGGGGCCATTTTCGTGGGCCAACGCGTTATCGCGTGTCTCAGGCAACCCCAGCTTGGCGGGAACTTATCGCCTGAGATTTGAGCGACGCGACGGGAGAACACTTCGCGCCCCATTTCATTCAATGGGGCGATTATAACCGAACCGATAATGGATAGCGCCGCTCAGCCACATCGTCGAGAGGCCAGATAGCTCCGGATTGGCCGGACGCTGAACCACCTGGATGGCCGGGACAAGCCGGGGGCATGTCCGGGCTCCGTGGGGCTGCTCCGGCAGTGCTTTCTGAAAAGGTGCTGTGCGGACTGGGAAGCCTGATCTGGCTTCACGCTGTATGACTCTTCACGAACAGTACCGCTCGCTGCCTTCGTACGAGTGGTCTCCAACGAAAGCCTCTCGATCTCTGACGGAGACTCCCAGTGAACATCAAGCTGGTCCTTGCTGTCGCGATGCTCTTTGGTTCGCTCGCCGCCGGCCTTATTGTCGGGTCCGCCGCGGGGCCAGAGACTTTCGACGCCTCTGTGGACAACCCAGTGGAGGTGGCCATGCTGGAATGCGCCGGCGGTTATCACGCTGACGCACGCGATTGCCAACCGAACAACCGAATCGTCGACAGCCGTTGCCCGACCGGCTGGGAAGCCGCCACCCCGTTTCCAAACGGGAACGGCTACACGTGCCTGCCGATTCCGCAAGGCTACTGAAATGGCGCTCCCCAGCGTCGGGCGCTACTGAGCTGAAGTGTTGCGCACCGTCGACAAGCGCATGACGGAAAGGGTTGAACTACCGTGCGCCGCCGCGGTGACAGATTTGAACAGGCGTAACTTTCTCGTCCTTGTGCCCGGGCTGTTCGAGACGAGACGGTCTACTGCGGTTTGCCCGGCAGGGGTTGCACCGGCATCCCCGGGCCGATCTTCTGCAGGTTGCCGACGATGATCTGATCGCCTTCGGCGACGGCGCCGGTGACGGCGACGAGATTGCCGTCGGTCGCCCCCAGGGAGACGAGACGCTTGTCGACTTTATTGCCATTGCCGACGACATAGACGAATTTGCCGAGCTGACTCGATCCCAGCGCGATCTGCGGCGCCATCAGCGCATCGGGCTGTTCCTTGATGTGCAGCTGGATGCGGACGTACTGGCCCGGCAGAAGCTGGAAATCGCTATTGCCGATCGTCGCGCGGGCCGTGATGGTGCCGGTCGAGCGATCGACCATATTGTCGATGAACGTGAGTTCGCCTTTGCGCGCAGGCTGCGTCTCGCCCGGCAAGAGAACGTCTGCCTCGACTCTGCCCGCCGCGCGCGCAGTCTCCAATTCGGCGAGGTCGGACTCGCTGGGATTGAAGGTGACGTAGATCGGATCGAGCTGCACGAGATTGTTCAGCGCCGCGCCTCCGGCGCCGATCAGCGTTCCGATGGGCGCGTGGTTCCGCCCCAGGCGCCCCGCGAAAGGCGCGCGAATTTCAGCATAGCCGAGATTCAACAGGGCGGTGCGGATCGCGGCTTGGTCCATCGAGACCGCCGCCTCGGCCATCCGCATGTTGCTGCCGCGTTGATCGACGGCGTCCTTCGCGATGTTGCCGGTCTTGGCGAGTTCCGTTCCGCGATTGAAATTGGAGCGCATGTACTCGAGCGAAGCCTCGTCGCGCTCCGCCTGTGCTTTCGTCAGATCGAGCGAGGCCTGAAAATCGCGCGGATCGATTCTGTAGAGCAAATCGCCCTGCTTGACGTCGGCGCCGTCGGGCACGAGTTGCTCCTTCAGATATCCCGACACCTTCGCCTGCAGCGCCACGTTGCCGATCGACTCGATCCGGGCCGAATATTCGAGATAGATCGGAAGCGTTTTTCTGACGACCTTCATCACCGGCACAGGCATCGCCATCATCGCCGGGTTGGGCGTCGCGGCGCCGGCCGGGCCAGGGGCCAGTCCTGATTCGTGATGGTCGAGAGTATAGAGGACGCCGGTCGCGACGACCGCGACGACAAATCCGAGAGCGAGTTTCCATATCCGCATCGCGTAAAGCTCCAACCTATTCCGCCGCCTGCGGCTCCGCCGCCGGCGGGTGATGAATCGCGTGCGCCCGTATCTCCGGATCGCGTTCGCGCAATCCCTCGATGAGAGCGTAGAAAACCGGAACGAAGATCAGGGTCAGGATCGTAGCGGCGAGCATCCCGCCGAACACCGTGGTGCCTATCGATTGTCGGCTCGCCGCGCCGGCGCCTTTCGCAAACACCAGCGGCAAGACGCCGAGAATGAACGCGAACGCGGTCATCAGGATCGGGCGCAGGCGAAGGCGGCCCGCCTCCATCGCCGCTTCGACGATCTCGAGCCCCTCTTCGCGCCGCCGCTTGGCGAATTCGACGATCAGAATGGCGTTCTTCGCGGCGAGACCGATCAGCATGACGAAGCCGATCTGGGAATAGACGTCAATTTGCATCTGCCGCGCCCATAGCGCAAGAAGCGCGCCGAACAAAGCGAGCGGCACGGCGAGCAGCACCATGAACGGCATGGTCCAGCTCTCATATTGGGCGGCCAGAATCAGAAAGACGAAGACGATCGCCAATCCGAACACGACCGTCGCGATCGAGCCCGCCTTCAGCTCCTGGAAGGTGATGCCTGTCCATTCGTAGCCGAAATCGTTGGGCAGCGCGGCCGCGGCGGCGCGCTCCATCGCGGCCACCGCCTGTCCCGAGCTGAAGCCCGGCGCCGCGGCCCCGTTGATGAGCGCCGATCCGTAGTTGTCATAATGCGGAACCGTTTCGGGACCGACGATCGGGCGCAACTGGCCTAGCGTGCGCAAGGGGACCATGCCGCCGGTTGCATTGCGCACATAGAGCCGCGAAATATCGGTCGCGGCGGCGCGCGCGCCCTTGTCGGCCTGCATCGTCACGCGAAAGGTGCGGCCGAACAGATTCAAGTCGTTGACGTAAAGCGAGCCCAGATAGATCTGCAGCGTGTTGAACACGTCCGGCAGGCTCAGCCCGAGCAACTTCGCCTTGTTGCGGTCGAGGTCGTAGGTGAACTGCGGCGTCGTTGTGCTGAACGACGTGAACAATTGCTGCGGGCTGAGTTCCGGCTGTTTTCTCGCTTCGGCGATCAACGCCTGCGCCGCGTCGTTGAGCGCGACGCTGCCGCGCCCGGCGAGATCCTCGAGCTCGAACTCGAAGCCGCCGGTCTGGCCGAGGCCCTGAATGGAAGGCGGATCGAAACTCAGGACGAAAGCCTCTGGAATCATGAACAGCTTCCCGCGCACCGACGCGACGATCTTTGAGGCGAGCAATTCGGGACCGCGCTCGTCCCACGGCTTCAGGATCGCGAATTCGACGGCCGAGTTCGATTGTGCGGCATTGGTCAGGAAGTTGAGCCCGCTGATCGACCCCGCGATATCGACGCCCGGCGTATGCTGTAGGACCTCGCGCACCTGCTTGGCGACCGCATCGGTGCGTTGCAGGGAGGCGCCGTCGGGCAATTGGATCAGCACGAAGAAATAACCCTGGTCCTCGACCGGCAGGAACGTCGAGGCGAGCTGCTTCGACACGTCATAGGTCGCGTAGAGGCCGGCGACGAACAACGCGAGCATAGCCCAACGCCAGCGAATCAACCCGCGGACGGCGCGCGCGTAGCCGTGCGCGAGCCCCTCGAAGCCGGCGTTGAACCATCTGAAGGGCGGGAAGCGGGTATGCGGACGCGCGCGCAGGAACGCGGCGCTCAGCGCGGGGCTGAGCGTCAGCGAATTGAAGGCGGAAATGCCCACCGAGATCGCCACTGTCAGCGCGAATTGATTGTAGAGGCGGCCGGCGACGCCAGGAATGAACGCGACCGGGATGAACACCGCCATCAGCACCGCCGTCGTCGCGATGATCGGGCCCGTGACTTCCGACATCGCCTTGCGCGCCGCGGCGAGCGGCGCGAGGCCCGCCTCGAGTTGCCGCTCGACATTCTCGACCACGACGATCGCGTCGTCGACGACGAGGCCGATCGCCAGCACCATGCCGAGCAGGCTCAACATGTTCAAAGAGAAGCCGAACAGTTCCATCACGATCAGCGTCGCAATCAGCGATACCGGAATGGCGATGGTCGGAATGATCGTGGTCCGCCAGCTCTGCAGGAAAACGAACACCACGAGGACCACTAGGAAGAGCGCTTCGCCGAGCGTCAGCAATACGTCGTGCATCGCCGCGGAGACGAAGCGCGTCGTGTCGTAGTGCATCGCGTATTCGATGCCCTTGGGAAAGCGCTTCGACAATTCCTCCATCTTGACTTTGACACGCTGCTGCAACTCCAGCGCGTTCGATCCGGGACTTTGAAACACGGCCACCACGACGCTCGGCTTGTCGCCGAAGAAGGCGGAAGACGAATATTGCAGCGCCCCGAGTTCGATCCGCGCGACATCGCGCAAGCGCACGACCGATCCGTCCACGGGGTTGGCCCGCACCACGATGTCGCCGAATTCGTTCGCGTCGGCGAGGCGGCCGACGGCGTTCACCTGCATTTCGAACGGCGTGCCTTCCGGCGCCGGCGACTGGCCGATCTTGCCGGCGGCGACCTGGACGTTCTGCTCCGCAACGGCGTTCTGCACGTCGACGGCGGTGATGCCGAGATTGGAGAGCCTGTCGGGATCGAGCCAAATTCGCATCGAATACCGCCGCTCGCCGAAAATCTGAATGTCGCCGACTCCGGGAAGGCGTTTCAGAGGGTCGACCACCTGCAGATAGGCGTAGTTGCTGAGCGCGATCGGATCGACCGAGCCGTCCGGCGAGACCAGATTGACGATCAGGACGAAGTTCGGATTCTGCTTCTTGATCGTCACGCCGCCCTGATTGACGATGGCGGGCAGAGACGAGGCGGCCTGGGAGACGCGGTTCTGGACGTCGACAGCGGCGATGCTCAGCGGATAGCCGACGTCGAACGTGACGGTGATCGTCGAGGAGCCATCGTTGGAACTCGCCGAGGACATGTATGTCATGCCCTCGACGCCGTTGATCTGTTGTTCGAGCGGCGTCGTAACCGTGTCGGCGACGACCTGTGCGCTGGCGCCGGGATAATTGGCGCTCACCACCACCTGAGGCGGCGTGATGTTGGGAAACTGCGAAACCGGAAGCAGGAAATAACAAATCGCTCCGGCGAGCACCATCACCATGGCGATCGCCGAAGCGAAAATGGGACGCTGGATGAAGAAATTCACCATGCGCAGTGCGATCCGCAGGAAACTTGGGAAGCCTTAACGGCTGTCACCGCCTGCGACAATCGCGTGGTGGTCGCCTCGGAACGACGAGGCAGGAACATTACGCTGGCATAGCCTGGGATAGACGGGCGGGGCTCGGCGGCGGCTTTCACGGCCACGATCGGTTGCGCGGGCGCCTGAGCCTGGATGCGAGAGGCGACGGAACCCAGCAAGATTTCCAATTCGCTCACATTGACGCGATCCGCTCGCATCAGCGCACCCGTCAGCGGATCCGCCAGGAGGTCGCCGATCGTGAATTCCGCACAACCCGAGCTCCGGAAATTCATACTCCCGTTCGTGATTGACAAATTGTCGTGCGTTGCGTCCATAGGCTCGATTCCTTATTTCGGCCGCCCGCACAAGGGAAGCGTCGGCAACCGCCGTCCGCGGGCGTCAGGCCTGCGAGTCGATTGACACTCGCAGTACGAGGTGTTACCGGTAAGTGCCATCTGAATTGATACAGATCGGTAACATCGAAGTCAATAGCCGTGACTAACGAATTTCAGGAGAAACTCGGGTGAGTGAGGGATGCGTCTCGAGTCGGCCTCGACCGCGCGATCGGATTGCCGGCGCCGCTAGGGACTTGTTCCACAAACACGGAATCCGAGGCATTGGCGTCGATGCGATCGCCGAGGCGGCCGGCACCAACAAGATGACGCTCTACCGTCACTTCGGCTCGAAGGACGACCTGATCATTCAATGTCTGCGCGACGTGGCGCTCGAATGCGAAGCTTGGTGGGCCGAAATCGAATCGGTACACGCTGGCGATCCCTTGGCGCAACTGCACGCCTGGGTCCGAGGCGGCGCCGAATTTGTTTTCGATGACGAGCGGGGCTGCGACCTCGCGAATGCGGCGGTCGAACTGGCGGAAACCAGCCATCCCGCGCGGCGAGTGATCGAAGAGATCAAGACCGAACACCGCAACCGTCTCGCGAATCTATGCGCAAAAGTGGGGATCGTGCAAGCCGATCTTCTCGCCGATACTTTGTCGTTGTTGCTCGAGGGCGCCCGCGTCAGTCGCCAAAGCATGGGCGTCGAAGGACCGAGCGCAAAGTTCGTGCGCATGTGCGAGGCCGTCATCGCGTCATTCCAAAATCCAAATCCGTGCGTACCGCGCTGACAGAAACGGGCTGACGGAACTCGTTCTGAGGCGAAGGGGCTGATCGCATGGTTGAACCGCCGGCCGTGGCATGAATGACCGGACTCGGTTGGCCGTCGATATCGGCGGCACCTTCACGGATCTCGCTCTCGAACATCCTGGCGGCCTCGCCACGACGAAGGTGCTGACGACGTCCGGCGCGCCGGAAGAAGGCGTGATGAGCGGCGTGCGGACCATCCTCGCCGAGGCCGGTCTCGCGCCCTCCGACATTCGGCTCGTCATTCACGGCACGACTCTGGCGACCAACGCGATCATCGAGCGCAAGGGCGCGCGGACGGCTTTCGTCACGACCGAAGGCTTTCGCGACGTGCTGGCGCTGCGCAACGAGAGCCGCTACGACCAGTACGATCTCAACATCGCCCTGCCCGAGCCGTTGGTTCCCAGGCGTTTGCGCTTGACCGTGCCGGAGCGGCTCGATCGTCAGGGCCGCGTGCTGCTGCCGCTCGATGAAGCGGCTGTGCGCGCCCTCGCGCCCTATCTCGAGCGCCAGGAAGTCGAAAGCATCGCCGTCGGCTTTCTGCATGGCTTTGTCGATCCGAAACACGAGCGCCGGACGGCGGAGATCCTGGCGGAGCGACTGCCCGGCGTCCCGATCTCTCTGGCCAGCGAGGTCTCGCCGGAGATGCGGGAATGGGAGCGCTTCTCGACGACCGTCGCCAACGCTTACGTGCAGCCGCTGATGGCGCGGTATCTGCGCGGGCTAGAGCGGGATCTGCGCGAGATGGGAATTGCCGCGCCGATCCTGATGATGCTTTCTGGCGGCAATCTCACGACGATCGATACCGCCTGCTGCTTTCCGATCCGCCTGGTCGAGAGCGGCCCGGCCGGCGGCGCCATATTCTCGGCGAGCGTCGCCCGCGAAAGCGGGCTCGGACAGGTGCTTTCGTTCGACATGGGGGGAACCACGGCCAAGGTCTGCCTGATCGACGACTTTTCGCCGCAAGCCTCCCGCAGCTTCGAGGTGGCCCGGGTCGGCCGCTTCAAGAAGGGCTCGGGCCTGCCGCTGCGCATCCCGGTCATCGAGATGGTCGAGATCGGCGCCGGCGGCGGCTCGATCGCCCGAATCGACCAGATGGGCCGCATCACGGTGGGGCCGGAGAGCGCCGGCTCCGAGCCGGGGCCGGCCTCCTACGGCCGCGGCGGCACCGAGCCGACGGTGACCGACGCCAATCTTCTGCTTGGGCGGCTTGATGCCCAAAACTTTCTCGGCGGCGAGATGCAGCTTGATCCGGAGCGCGCTCGCGCCGCCATGGTGAATCGCATTGCCGAACCGCTCGGCTATGGCGGCAGCGATGCTGCAATGCAGGCCGCCAAAGGGGTCCTGACGATCGCCAATCTGACCATGTCGTCGATCATCAAGAAAATCTCGATCGCGCGCGGCTATGCTCCGCGTAATTTCGCGCTGTTCTGCTACGGCGGCGGCGGTCCGCTGCATGGCATCGAGCTGGCGCGGGCGTTGAAGATTCCCCGCGTCATCGTGCCGCCGGAACCGGGAAATTTTTC
>JBAQGU010000504.1:0-7375 GCA_049287975.1 Roseiarcus sp. | reverse complement strand
CGCCGCGGCCAAAGCGGCCGCCAGGCCCGCCGGGCCGGCGCCGACGACCGCGACTTCGCAATGGCGATGTTCGAAGCCGTAATGGTCGGGATCCGGCTCGTCGGGCGCGACGCCGAGGCCGGCCGCGCGACGGATCGCCGGCTCGTAGAGGTTCTCCCAGGCGCCCTGCGGGCCGATGAAGGTCTTGTAGTAGAAGCCGACGGGAAACAACGCCGACGCGAGGCCGTTGACCGCCATCGCATCCCATTGCAGCGACGGCCAGGCGTTTTGCGAGCGCGCCTTCAGGCCCTCGTAGAGCTCGATCTGCGTCGCGCGCAGATTGGGCGTGACGCGCCCCTTGCCCGCGTCGAGCGTCACCAGCGCGTTCGGCTCGTCCGACCCCAGCGAAAGCGGACCGCGCGGCCGATGGTATTTGAACGAGCGCCCCATCAGATGAACGCCGTTGGCGATGAGCGCGGTGGCGAGCGTATCGCCGGCGAGGCCGGTAAAGGGCTTACCGTCGAAGAAGAACGGGATGGGCTTCGCGCGATCGACGCGGCCGCCCTCGGCCATGCGGAACTCGCCCGTCATGCCGGTCGCCGGAACCGGAGCCATGAATCCGCCATTTCAGCCTCTTTTCTCGAGCCGCCATGTAGCGCGAGGAAGCGGCGGCGGGAAACCGCTTTTTGCACCGGCGCACGCGAGAAATGAGATAGGAGCTTTCCCTTCTCCGCTCTCGCGGGAGAACGTGGCGCGCAGCGCCGGGTAAGGGTCGTGCAACCGCAGCCCCTCACCCTGCCCTCACTCGCAAGAGCGGGAGAGGGGCGCGCTGCGGGAGAGGAACAGGCCGCGACTTGCGCGCCGGTCACCCCGCGCTTATCTACAGGCGACGCTGCAAAGGACCCGGCACATGTTCATCCAGACCGAAGCGACGCCGAACCCGGCCACCCTCAAATTCCTGCCCGGCCGCGCGGTCTTGGACGCGGGCACATTCGAAGCTCTGGACCCGGAGCAGGCCGAGCGCTCCCCGCTCGCCAAGGCCTTGATGGAGCTGCCCGGCGTCGGCGGCGTGTTCCTCGCGCCGGATTTCATCTCGGTGACCAAAACCGAAGGCGAGTGGCAGCATCTGCGGCCCGCCGTGCTGGGCGTCGTCACCGAATTCTTTCTCTCCGGCGCGCCGATCCTCACGGGCGAAGCGGTCCCGCAGGGCGAGGAATTCTTCAATCCCGCCGACTCGGAGATCGTCGAGACGATCAAGGATCTGATCGAAACGCGGGTGCGCCCGGCGGTGGCCGGCGACGGCGGCGACATCACATTCAAGGGTTTTCGCGACGGAATCGTTTATCTCGGCATGAAAGGCGCCTGCTCCGGCTGCCCCTCCTCGACTGCCACGCTGAAGCACGGGATCGAAAACCTTTTCAAGCACTTCCTGCCGGAAGTGCAGGGCGTGGAGCAGATCTGAACTATACTAAGGCGCCCCCAAAAAGTCTGTCGACGAGACCATTGCGCCCTACCCGTCATTGCGAGCGAAGCGAAGCAATCCACGGTTCCGCGGCCGCCCGCTCGCCGATTTGGGCGCGCCCCGTCCGCTGACGCCGCCAATCCTCGAGACCGTTACTACACGACCGGCTTTGGAAACTCGTCGGCGGAACATCTCGTGGAGAGATGGATTGCTTCGCTGCGCTCGCAATGACGAGGAGCGCCCGTCGAAATGGGAACACCCGGAGCACGTCGCCCTCGCCAGGCGGCGGCGCTGACTCCGTTGTTTTGGGGGGCGCCTGACTCTTGGACGTCGCTCGACGCGGAAATGTAATGGCCGCCTATCCCGCCGCTCGAGGAGCCTCGTCTCCCACGCTCGCTGGCAGCCTGAGATAGAACAGTCGCCGCGTCTCCAGTCGCCCGTGCCGGACGCTGTCGAGGATGAAGGCGCAGGCGAGGCTCAGGAACGCCAGGATCGTCACGCCGGTCGCGGCGATCGCGGTGGGAAACCTCGGCACCAGGCCGGTCTCGGCGTAAGTCACGAAGATCGGCGCCGCCAACATCAGCGCGAACGCCATCAACGCGACGGCGATCGTCGAAAAGAAGGCGAGCGGCCGTTCCTCCTTCAGGAGCTTGACGATCGTGATCAGGATGTGCGCCCCGTCGGTATAGGTCTGCAGCTTGGAGCTTGGAACTCGACCCCTCTGGCCGCGAGAAATACGGCGTATCGACCTCGGCGACCGGCAGCTTCAGCGACAGCGCATGCACGGTCAGTTCGGTCTCGGTCTCGAAGCCGGTCGCGAGCGCCGGGAAAGATTTGACGAAGCGTCGGGACAGCGCGCGATAGCCCGAAAGCATGTCGTCGAACGAACCGCCGAAAGTCCAGCCGACGACGCCGGTAAGCATCCGGTTTCCCCATTCATGGCCGGCGCGATAGGCGCCCGCCGCGCCTGCCTGGTGGCGTCGGCCCACGACCATGTCGAGCCGCTCGGAAGAGAGACGGCGGACCATTTCGGGCGCGCTGGGGGCGTGATAGGTCGCATCGCCGTCGACGAGGACGTAGACGTCGGCCTCGACGTCGGCGAACATTCGCCGGACGACGTTGCCCTTACCCGCCAGCGGCTCCCTACGCGGCTCGACGCCGGCCGCGCGCGCCGCCGCCGACGTGCCGTCGCGTGAATTGTTGTCGTAGACGAAGATCTCGGCGCCAGGCAGGGCGGCGCGGAAATCGCGCACCACCGCGCCGATCGTCAGCTCCTCGTTGTAGCAGGGGATCAATACCGCGATTCTCGTCAGCGCCTCGGGGAACGAGCGATTCCGCGGGAAAAGCTGCGCTTCACGCTGCCCGACCCGGCCGAGCTCGGCAAGGTCCGCCGCACGCTCGAGGATGCCCATTCAATTATCCCTCTTGATCCAATCGAACGAGAAACCGTCCTGGAGTTCCCGATTCCGAATATTAAGGGTGCATCAAAGCGCAAGGTCCTCAAGAAATCGCTAAGGAGAAGCCGCGAAATAAGTGCTCCATACGCGTCATGGCCGGGCTTGTCCCGGCCATCCACGTCGGTGGGCCGCCACCACTTCAGGAGATTGTCACGACTTGGTCAAACGCCACGGCAAGATACTGGCAAACCTTTTCCATTTCTTGGATTGGACCACGTGGATGGCCGGGACAAGCCCAGGGACGAGCCCGGCCATGACGGTGGCGGTTGATTCGATTATTTAGCGGCGTCGCCTAAGATGCTTTCGCGGGGCTCGGCCCGTCAAGGGATACGAAAACTATTTCTCTGTGACCGCCAGGCTTTCCAGGATTTTCCCGACTTTGCCGTGGAACGTCTTGTCGCCCTCGGGCGAGGCCCAATAGGTGACGACGATATTGGATTTCGAGGCGAGTCCGAGATCGTATTCGACGTAGTAGAGAACCGTCGGCTTGTCGTTCCAGGTCGCGGTTTCCGTCGTCATTTGCACTTGCTGGCCGCCTTCCTTGTGCGACTCGGAATCGCGGGCCGTGATCTCGACCCCCTGCTCTTTCCAGTAAGCGTCGTGCTCGGCCAAGATCGCCTTGAATTGATCGGGCTCGTAGGCTTCGACCCAGAGATAGACTTCCTTGTCCGGGCTGACCGCCTCGATGCCGCGCGAGATCTGCGAAGTCTCCCAAGCATCTGGAATGTCGAAGGTCGCGACGGGCGCCTTAGGACGTATTTCCGTCGGTTCCGCGAGCGCGAGCGTCGTGGCGGCGAGGAAAACAGCGAGGGCGAAAAGGGACCGCATGTGGGACCTCGAGGGAAGGAGCGGGCGAATCGTCGGGCACCCTACTCGCTTGTAACGCGAGCGTAAAGCTGACTATGCAAGCGTGGATTGAACCAACGGACCGCCATCGTCGCGTCCGCTTCTCGCCGGCGAAGCGTCGCCGCAATCCCCGTTAGGTTGGCGCTCGGAAAGTGAGGGGCTCTTCAACCCCTTCCGTTCAGGTGAACCCCGACGCCGAAGCGGACGCGAGCCCGCTACTGGACCAAAGGCTTATTGCCCTCGCCCCCAGGACATGACGGCAGCCCGGAAGTGCAATAGATCGAGCCGAGCCGTGCGCGTAAATTTGCCCATATGGTGTGGTCATTACGGGCAAAATGAACCAAGCGGACGCACGAAAATGCAATCCGTTGCGGACTGAGCCCAGTACATCCCCGCATCGCTTATTTACCAGCAAGGCCATGTCGAGGTGATTCCCATGGGCCAACTTTTGGACGAGCTACCGCGAGGAAGGTTTGCAGCGAGCCGCCGACAGCCGATCACATCGATTCAATTCGAGGAACGTGCACGAGGCTATCGGCTCGCCGCCGCCCTGACAGATCGTCGCCGGGATAGAGAGACGTTCCGCGACTGGGCGGGGATGTTCGAGAAGATTGCTTTCGATCTCAAGCGTCTGGAAGCGAATAATCTCGAGCGCCGGATTACGATGAAGGATGGCGCAATCGAAATTCCCACCAAGCCGAGGAGAGATCGATGGTAGAAATGAGAAGAGAGACCGACAGCCTCGGCGTGGTCGAGGTGCCCGCGGACAAGCTCTGGGGCGCTCAGACCCAACGGTCGCTGGAGCACTTCAGCATCGGCAAGGACTTGATTCCCCGCGAAATGATCACGTCCTACGCCATCTTGAAAAAGGCCGCCGCGATCGCGAACCACGCCGGCAAACGGCTCGATGATCCACGCTACAAGCTGATCGTTCAGACGTGCGACGAAATCCTCGGCGGCCAGCATCTTGACATGTTCCCCTTGCACGTTTGGATGACGGGGAGCGGCACCCAGTTCAACATGAACGTCAACGAAGTAATCTCCAACCGTTGCTGCCAGCTCGCAGGCACCCCCCTCGGCAGTCACGCGCCGGTGCATCCGAACGATCACGTCAACATGGCGCAGTCGTCGAACGACTCGTTTCCGGCCGCCATGTACATCGCCGCGGCCGTCGGCGCGAAAGCACGCCTCATCCCCGCGGTGACCGCTTTGCGCGATTCGATCGCCAAAAAGGCAGAGGCTTGGAACGACATCGTCAAGATCGGCCGCACGCACATGCAGGACGCCACGCCGCTGACGTTGGGCCAGGAATGGTCCGGTTATGTCGGGATGTTAGAGGATGATCTCGACCGCCTCGAAACAGCACTCGAGGGCGTATACCGGTTGGCGCTCGGGGGTACGGCGGTCGGGACCGGCATCAACTCGGCGCCCGGTTTTGCCGAAGCGGCAGCCGCCGAGATCGCCAAACTCACCGGCCTGCCGTTCGTCACCGCGCCGAACAAGTTCACCGTCCAAGGCGCCCACGATGCGCTGGTCCAGCTCTCCGGAACGATGCGGACGCTCGCGGTCTCGCTATACAAGATCGCCAACGACATCCGGTTGATGTCGTGCGGCCCGCGCGCCGGATTTGCCGAATTGAACATACCGGAGAACGAACCTGGCTCGTCGATCATGCCAGGCAAGGTCAATCCGACCCAATGTGAGGCGCTGACGATGGTCGCCGCACAGGTGATGGCCAACGACGTCGCGGTCGGTTTCGGCGGCGCCGGCGGCTATCTCGAAATGAACGTCTACAAGCCGCTGATGATCTTCAACATCACCCATTCCACAACCATCATGACCGATAGTTGCGTGAACTTCCGCAAGTTCCTGATCGAGGGCACGGAGCCCAACCTGAAGAAGATCAAAGAATATGTCGATCGTTCGCTTATGCTGGTGACCGCGCTGTCGCCGGTCATTGGCTACGACAAAGCGTCAAAGATCGCCCACTACGCGATGGATAACGATCTCACTCTGAAGGATGCGGCGTTAAAATTGGGCTTTGTGACCGAAGCAGAGTTCGACCGAGTGGTCGATCCCGCGAAGATGGTCCATCCGTACATCGCACAAGCCAACTGACGCCAGCGGTTTCCCCGCCACCGGTCATGCTCGGCCTCGAGCCGGGCGAGCCCGCATGACGAATGGCTAGTCGCGCGCGTCGTTCAAGATGAGGTCATCCAGAGCCCCGGCGCGCGCGGCGAAGTCTGGATGCCCGCTTTCGCGGGCATGACAGTGACGTTTCTGACTCATCCCCCCACCATTTTGAACGACTCACGCGGCTAGATCGACTTCACCTCGCCGCCGTCCATGCGCAGGGTCGAGCCGGTCATCCAGCGCGCACCCGGCGAGACCAAAAAGGCCATCAGCTCGGCGATCTCCTCCGGCTCGCCGTAGCGGGCAATGCCGGCCTCCTTCGGAAAGTTGGCCGTCGCCTCCTCCACCGACATGTTGTGCAGGAACGCCCAGTGCTGGAGATACGACCGACGGCGGCCGGTCATCACCGGGCCGGGCAGGACACTGTTGACCTGCACGCCGTCGGTTATGCCGCGATCCGAGAAAGCTTTCGCCAAGGCGACGATTGCCGCGTTGATCGTGCCAACGGCCGCATAAGGCGCCTTCGGGAAAAGGGCGGAGTTGCCGGACATCAGCACCACGGCGCCCTTCGCCGCTTTCAGCGCCGGCCATGCGGCGATGGTGAGGCGCCGCGCGCCGTGCAGCTTGAGCGCGAGGCCGCCTTCCCACTGCGCGTCGGTCATCTCGAACAGATCGATCTGAGGCACCGCGCCTGCAATGTTGAGAAGCGCGTCGATGCGGCCAAACGCGGCCAAGGCCCGGTCGACCACGGCCTGCGCGGCTTCGGGCTGTCCCAAGTCGGCGTCGATCACCAGCGCTTCCACGTCGGCGGCCGTGACCGCCGCGGCCGTCTCCTCCAGACTTGCGCGATTCCGCGCGACCAGGACCAGCGCGGAGAAGTCTCGGGCAAGGCGGATGGCCGTGGCTCGGCCGATGCCCTGGCTGGCTCCGGTGACGATGGCGACTGAGTTGGACATTCGGGGTCTCCCTGATTTAGCGGTGAGCTTCAGTCGTGGACCACGACCATTTTTCCGCGATATGGAGCTTCAGCGCGAGAAATCGTTCCCACTGTTGGCCCGTCAACTTGAAGAGGTCGACAACGATAACGCCGGGCGCCGCACCGCTCGTCGTAGCGGCTCCGAGCCCCGCAATTAGCCATTACGGGACATCGAGAGCCATAGTTGGTTCCGGAACAACACACGCTACTCAAGCTGCGGCGGTGGTTTTATTGACGCGAGTCGGTGCGAGTCGGCTCGAGACGATCTCGGCGTCCACGCTGGACACAGAGAGCCTGATGACGTCCTGCTTCAGCAAATATATCGACACCGCGACAAGGACCAAATCCTTCATCAGGAACGGCACGGCGCCGGCCATCGCAGGAAACCCGGCTGCTGCATCCCACCCGTTCGGCATGAATGGAATGATCGTGAGGGTCGTAAAGAAGGTTACGGTTGAACCAAGGGCTCCAAGAATTCCGAACCGCTTATCCCAAAAGCCCGCATATAAAAGAGCGCAGATC